>CAXVWN010000054.1:0-4063 GCA_964263725.1 Spirosoma sp. | reverse complement strand
CCGATTTGAGGCCACCGTTTGACGGCATCGTCCAGACTTACTTTTTCGAGTGGCAAACCCACTCTTTTGTAAATCGAGACAGCGGCTTCAGCTTCGGCCTTGCTGGATGGATAATTAAAGAGTAACAATCCATTCTGATGCAGCACTTTCTGACCCATACGGGCCTCATTCTCCTTCCAAAGAGCCAGAGCACGGATTGCCATATCCGTATAAACAGGGTCCGCATAATAGGCTCGGATTAGCCGTGTTTCCCCACCCGAACTTGACTGGTTGTTACCAGGGCCAAACTGGTCGATAAGCGTTACTTTATAGCCTTTTCGGAGCAAGTGCAACGCCGTCCAACCGCCAAATGCACCCGCGCCAACCACTACAATTTTACCATTTTTTGCTGGCTCTTTAATGAAACTGGCAACCCCGGCTTGTGCTGATTGAGGTAGAGCAGTACCCAAAGCACTTACTGCCGCGCCCTGAACACCAAACTTTAATAACTGGCGTCGGTTAATACGTCCTTTACTTTCGCTCTGTCCACTGGTCGACATGTTATTGACAATTAATTGATTATAAAAAAGAGGAAGGTATTCTAACGAGTTTTGTGGTGTCGGTTTTAAGAAACCGACACCACAAAACACCACAAATAGGACAGCACTTACACCGCATCTGACAGCGACGTAAATGTGAATTCCCGAATCTTCATGGCCGGAATAAGGTAGTTCGTAAAGGAGCCTTCGCTACTGACTACCCGTTCTACTTTGCCCAACGATTCCAGATTGTTAAGCATGATAACCGGGCTTTCATTGAACCGGAAATTCTTGACGGGATGCTTTATTTTGCCGTTTTCAATGTAAAATGTACCGTCTCGGGTCAAGCCGGTAACCGACAGGGTTTGCGGATCAACGGAGCGGATGTACCAAAATTTGGTTACCAGAATACCCCGTTGCGTGCTTTTGATCATCTCTTCCAAGGTGGCTGTTCCGCCCGCCATCATAACGTTAGTTGGCGGTGGCACGGCTTTTACGCCTTTTTGCTGCGCCCAATAGCGGGAATACGACAGGTTTTTGACAATGCCTTTTTCTATCCAACTGATTTTCTCCTGCGCCCGGCCATCTTCTGCCCAAGGTGAAGCGGGTAGCTCCGGATTGGTTGGGTCCGAAAAAATAGTTACCCGTTCGTCTACTATGCGCTCACCAAGTTTCGTTTTGCCACCGGGTTTGCTTAGGAACGAACGGCCCTCGTCGGCACTGCGCGCATCCAGACTTCGGAACAAGTGTTCCAATAAGACCGCAGCCGCCAGCGGTTCCAGAATGACCGTGTATTTACCTGGCTCAATAGCGCGCGCACCCACCGATCCGAGGGCTTTCTGAAGGGCAATCTGTGTCGCCGACGCCGTATTTAGCTTTGGAAAATCACTTACACCCTGGGTAGCATAACCCGAACCGGTTCCATTTTCGGTGCGGATCGTTGAGCTGAAATTGACTTTTGTACTTGGGTAATACGCAAACAGACCCTTGGTATTCATCATGGCCGAATAGCCAGTGCGATCTTCCAGATACCCGGCCACGGTTTGCTTTTGCGATTTGGCGACCTGAATACTTTGGGCAACGGCTTTGGCTCGATCAACCGCCGAAATGTTGGCTGTTGACTCAAAGAAACCACTGGGCGGAAGGTATTGTTGTTGGCCTACCAACCCCACATACTCCGGGTTTTCGGGGGCTAATTGGGCGATTTCTTCCGAACGCCGGACTACTTTTTCCAGCGAAGCATCATCAAATTCGTCAATGGTGGCCACGCCCACTTTTTTTCCGTAGGCCGACTGAACCGATAGCGTTTTATAAACTTTCGAACCGCAGGTTGAGACTTTATTGAGCGCGTACCGGATGTTGCTCCATTCTTCACCGTCCAGATTAACCTCACACTCGTCGGCTTTGGAGTAGGCCAATACCTTCTTTAACAGCGTTTTTGCGTCTGCTTCAGATAATATACTAGTCATCTTTTGAGAGCTTAAATTTTACGAGCGGTATTGATCACATTGACTCCATTGAAGCGGGCGGTAGCACTGCCGTGCGATACCGCGTTAATTTGGATCGGTTGCCCTTTCCCATCGAAAAACGATCCGCCTAATCGGTAATCGCGCTCGTCGCATACCTTCACGCAGGAGTTCCAAAATTCCTGCGTATTCGATTGGTAGGCCACATCTTTGAGCATGCCAACGATTTGTCCGTCCTTGATTTCGTACGCCAGTTGACCGCTAAACTGAAAGTTATAGCGCTGTTGGTCAATGGAATAAGAGCTGTCGCCGATAATGTAGATGCCCTTTTTGACATCTTTGATCAGCTCCTCAACCGACAAGGGTTCTTTGCCAGCCGCCAGCGATACGTTCGCCATGCGTTGGAATTGAACCGAACCCCAACTATCGGCATAACAACAACCCTGCGATTCTTTCTCGCCCAGAATATTTACCTGATCGCGAATGGCCTGATAATTAACCAGAATCCCGTCTTTAACCAGATCCCATTTCTTAGTCTGAACGCCTTCGTCGTCGTAGCCGACTGCTCCCAGCGAACCAACCTGCGTTTTGTCGGCAATGAGGTTGACCTGTTTACTGCCGTAATTGAAACTTTTACTCTTCCACTTGTCCAACGTGGCAAAGGAGGTTCCGGCAAAGTTGGCTTCGTACCCCAATACACGGTCCAGTTCCAGCGGGTGCCCCACCGATTCGTGAATGGTCAGCCAGGTATGCGACGGATCGAGCACCAGATCGTATTTGCCAGCCTCGACAGATTTTGCAGTGAGTTTTTGCTTGGCTTGTTTGGCTGCTGCCACCACATCTTCCAGCATGTCGTAGCCTTTATTGTAGCGGGTGGTGATGCCCGTTATTTTATCAGCCGGATTCACCTGCAAGTATTCGTAACCCATGCCCATCGGTGAACTCAACGAATCTCTGGTTTCGAACTTACCCGTCTTTGGATCGATAACCGTGACGGTAAAACTGGGCCACAGGCGATGCACATCCTGGTCTATATACGAACCGTCGGTCGATGCGAAATATTTCTGTTCATTGACCAGAAACAACTGCGAGTTAACGAAGCTGGCTCCGTTTTTTGTAGCCGCTCCATTTACGGCCATCAATAAATCTACTTTCTCTTTGATGGGTATTTCGAAGGCGTTTTTCTGAATCGGCGTTTTCCAGCTTATTTCCCCAAAACCTTTTTGTGGCGCCAGTTGAACAGGCTCATCTGACAGTAACAGTGCATTGGCTTTGGCCATTGCTACCGCTTTTTCAGCCGCTTTGGCTAACTCCGCTTCCGTCTTGGCATCGCCAACGGCCGCAAAACCCCAGCAGCCATCGGCAATTACGCGGATGCCCACACCATACGATTCGGTGTTCGTGATATTCTGGACCTTGTCTTCGCGAGTAATAACGAACTGGTTCAGGTAGCGACCAATACGAACATCGGCGTAGGAGGCTCCTTTCGATTTTGCGGCATTTAGCGCGGCATCGGCCAGTCGTTTTTTAACGGCTACGTCCAAACCGGGAACGAGTAAGGCTTCCGCCGAGACCGAACGTCCAAAAACGGGTATCTGTGATAGCATCAACGAACCGGCACCCAGCCCCGTTGCATGCATAAAATCTCGTCGATTCAAGAGTTTTTCCTGCGTTTAGAGAATGTATTGATCAGCTTGACTCCGGTTTTTGGAAACAGGCTGCTTCGGCAAACAGAGCAGATCATACTAATGCAGGAAGGTATGAAATTATATACTTAGTCGAAATATAATTTTGCTGTAAGCGGCCTATTTGTACTTAAAGTTCTATTGTTTCTTTTTATGGTAAAATAAAAGTTGGTGGGGTGATATAAGAAGGGTGGATAAATTTAATTCCTATGTCTTCCTTATAAATCACCGACTCAGGAAGTACGCCCGAAATTCGGCCATTGCACGCTCCTCTGTTTCTATATATTTTCCGAATAACTTATCGCCTACCTGCGTCCGAAGTGCCGAGATGCCCACGTCGATCAGTCGCAAACCTCGGTCGGTCATAAAGACATTGTCGTATCGCTCTGCCATA
>CAXVWN010000053.1:0-3747 GCA_964263725.1 Spirosoma sp. | reverse complement strand
GGCACTTACGATGAATATGAATGGTGGCAGGAAGAACGCAAGGCACAGGGGATAGTTACCAAGCAACCTGTTGACAACTCGAAGATGCAACCCGCCCCCGCACCGGTTTCGAATGGTCATGCGACAAACGGCAAGTCATCTGCGAATGGCCGCCCATCGGACGATGAACGAAGAGAATGGCAGAAGACGCTTAAGAATCTGAACCGTCAGACCGAAGAGTCGGAAGCTAAGATTGCTCAATTGGAAGATCGCAAAAAATGGCTTGAAACCGAACTTGCCAATCCCGCTACTTACGGCAACGATAAACTGATGCAGGCCAAAAATGACGAGTATCGGCATGTAATGGCCCAAATCAATCAACTTCAGGATGAGTGGGAAACCGCCATGCTTGAAGCTGAAGAGTGGGAAAAAAAATTAGCGTAAAGAATTAACTATTGAATTAAGCTGAATTATATTTCTGTATGACCCTGAAGGGGTCAGATGTTTATCGAAAGACTATGTTCGCTATAAACATCTGACCCCTTCAGGGTCATATACAGCCGTAGATAATGTAATCTACTTTTGCTCATCTACTTATTTAATCACGCAGATTTAGAGTAGATATCCATAGCCTGACGGCAACAAATTAGGTTGTCTGGGTGAGCAGTTGCCTTTAGGAATGAATGCTCAAGGTCCTGATTTTCTCCCCGTCAAACGTAAAAGCATACTTAAGTAGCGCCGGGCTTCCGGCAAAATTTCCTGATACCGTTACGGTTAAAATGCCGCCGTTTTCGTGGGTCAAAAATTCGGTTGATTCCAGGGTTGCCCGATACTTTTCGTTGGCTGCTTCATTCCATTGTTTTATTTCGGCCGGGCCGTGATGCGTTTCACCTTCATCGTGTACAATGGCATTGGTTGTAAATAGAGCAGCAAATTTATCGCTGTCATGATTATTTTGGGCTTTTACTAAAGCTGTTAATAGCTGTGGGATTGCTATATTTTCAGACATGTTTTTCTTCTGTTAAGGTCAGACTGTTGGTATTGTTCCTCCGTCAATTACATATTCTGTTCCTGATAAGTAGGCCGCGCGGGGAGAAACCAGAAATGCAACCAGTTCCGCAACTTCTTCGGGCATGGCTGGCCTGCCCATCGGTATTCCGCCCAGTGAATTCATTAGTCCCTGTAGAGCTGATTCAATACTAATCCCTGCACTTTCGGCTAACCGTTCTACCATTCGTTCGGCCGAGGTTGTTTGAACAAAACCCGGCGACACCGTCAATACCCGCACGCCTTTGGGCGACACTTCGTTAGACAGGCTTTTACTATAATTGACCAACCCTGCTTTGGCTGCGGCATAAGGCAAGGTGGAATCGTAGAGGGGAAGTTTGCTTTGAATGGAAGCGATGTGAATAATTACCCCGGCAGCTCTGTTGAGCATATAGGGCAACAAACCCCTGTCGAGCCTGACGGGTGCCAGCAGATTTGTGTTGATTGTTTCTTGCCAATGTTCGTCGCTTAACACCTGAAATCCGCCACCCGGTGTTTCCGAACCTCCGGCATTGTTGACCAATATATCGACACCGCCAAAAAGGTCTGTTAATTCATTTATTACTTTCTGAGTGCCAACGGGCTTACTCAAATCGGCTTCGATAAAGTGAAAGTTGTTATCTTGTCCTTCAGGTTTGTTTCTGGCTGTAATAATCACCGTGGCACCTGCTGCTGCCAAGCGTTCGGCAATTGCCTTGCCCATACCTTTAGTTCCACCCGTAACCAGTACTGTTTTACCTGACAATTCACTATTGATAGTCATATTTGCTTATTTGCAAGCAAAATTCACTAAGATTAGCAGCCTGTACAAGTAGGGAAAATCGATTCAGATAGGGACATGTTTATCCCTATTGCGCATTTTAGAGCAACATATATTTAGACTATGTACGAACGGAAAATTCCTGTAACGCTGGATTGTGGCCTCGATTTAATTGGTGAGGTTCTATACGGAAAATGGAAAATCAGGATGCTTTATTTTATCGCCGAAGGGTGGGGAAGGCCCAGCGAATTACAACGAAAAATTCCCGACGCCAGCCGTAGAGTATTGACGATGCAACTAAAGCAATTGGAAGAACACGGACTGGTAACCAAAACTATTTACCCGCAAATGCCACCAAAAGTGGAATATCAGTTGACTGAATTTGGCAAGTCTTTGCTGCCCATCATCGCAATGTTGGGGCAATGGGGCGATGAACATCAGGATCGTTTGCGTAATGTGATCGAAAAGCAATACAGCAGTAATCCGCAAATAATGTCTGACCAGGCGGTGTAACGCTATAATGAGCTTGCTCTGAGCTACTTATTTCTCGTACGAAAAACCCTTTTGTATTTCGTTAACCTGTTCAGCCTGCGCCAGTCTTTCCGTATGGTCGAACGATTGCGTTATGGTCGTATAAATGCCTTTGCAAATCGTATCGAGCGGGAGATCGTTATCGTCTGTGCCGAATGGATTTTCGATTTCTTCGGCAATAATTTCAAGGCTGGCCAGTACGTAGAAAACGAACACAACCAATGGCACAACAAGGTAGTGAAGGGTTGACACGTAGCCCAGTGGCAGCGTGATGCAATAGGTGAAGATGAATTTTTTGATGAACGAACTATAGGAAAAAGGAATGGGTGTGTTTTTGATCCGTTCGCAGGCCCCACACGTATCCATCAACGATTGAATTTCGGAATTGAGCAGCAGAAGGTGTTCGGGTAGAAGCGTACCCTGGCGCTGTAAGTCATTTACCTTACCAAAAATGGCCAGTGCAATTTGCTGTGGTACATGCTCGCCCAGCCGCACGTTATGAATGCTGAAGGACGTACTTTCAGTGAACTCACCTTCTATTGATTTTTGGCGAAGTTGGTTTTTTAGAGCAAAGGCGAAATTAGGAATCATTGCCCGGAAAAACTGGCGTTCTTCGGCGTGCGCGGGCTCCAGCAACTGATCCAGCTTAAGCGCCAGGTTACGGCTGTTATTCACCAGTGCTCCCCACAATTTTCGCCCTTCCCACCACCGGTCGTAAGCCGTATTGGTACGAAAAACCAGTAACATAGAAATAACAAAGCTCAGCAGGGTATGCATGAGCGACAGGTTCTTCAGATGAGGATTATCGGTCAGGTTCAGCAACTCAATAATGAGCACGACAACGAACGAATAAACACCTATTCCTACCAACAGAGGTAGTAGCTTGCGCACGGTATCGGCCCGATTAAACGTGATAATAAACCGGAACCAGTCTTTCTGATTATAATTGACCATGTATACTTTTGGTAGACTTGACTATAATCATACGGGATTTTGCGGAAGTTATCAACTTTTAAATTCGGCTAGCGTTGTCAACTTTGTATAATTCTGGCTGTTCGGCAGCGTTCATTTACCAAGTACAATACAATAAAATCCTGTTGAATGACTGTTCCTTTTAAATTGCTTACTGTGTTGTTGTTCGGGGTTTTTACATCTCCGTTGTTTGCCCAGCAGCTCCAGACTATCGATCGTATTTACGATCCTAAAGTTGAAACTGTATTGCTGTTTCCGCAGGTTAGCACGAATCTTAATGACCCGGCTTTAACCCTAAATCCACCCGTTATTTCGCTCGATGAACAAGTTTCACTGCAACTCGAATTCGATGATCTGACGGCTGATTACCGTTCATTTCGGGCTCGTCTGGTTCATTGCAACGCCGATTGGCAACGCTCCGTACTGAATGACATTGAGTTTACCTACGAATACAACGA
>CAXVWN010000052.1:0-7588 GCA_964263725.1 Spirosoma sp. | reverse complement strand
GTTGCCGATCGGGCAGCACGGCCATTAGTCATTTCGTTTAATGGCGGCCCCGGTACGGCTTCCGTCTGGATGATGATTGGCTACACCGGTCCACGCATTCTGAAAGTTGACGACGAAGGCTTTCCAATCCAGCCTTACGGGATTAAGGATAACCCCAATTCGATTTTAGACGTAGCTGATATTGTTTATGTTGACCCTGTAAATACGGGCTTTTCGCGGCCAGTCAACAAAGATGTTCCGTCGGCTAAATTGTTCTTTGGTGTCAACGCCGACATCAAATATCTAGCCGAGTGGATCAATACATTCGTAAGTCGTTATAACCGCTGGGCTTCGCCTAAATACCTGATCGGCGAAAGCTATGGCACCGCCCGCGTGTCGGGTCTGGCGCTGGAATTGCAGAATGCTCATTGGATGTATTTGAACGGTGTGATTTTAGTGTCACCAACGGGACTCGGTATCGAGCGGGACGGGCCAGCCCAGGGCGTTCTGAAGCTGCCTTATTTTGCGGCTACAGCCTGGTATCACAAAGCACTGCCTGCCGATTTACAGAAAAAAGATTTGACCGATATCCTTCCCGAAGTCGAAGCCTTTGCCATTCAGGAATATTTACCGGCGCTGGCCTTGGGCGGTTCGCTAAGCGACCAGAAACGCAAGGAAATTGCCGCCAAAGTAGCTCGGTATTCGGGCTTATCGGAAACGGCGGTGATGCAGCAGAATCTGGATATACCAACCAACTTTTTCTGGAAAGAATTGCTGCGCGATAAAAGCCAGACTATCGGACGGCTCGATTCCCGCTATCTGGGTATGGACAGCAAAGATGCCGGTGTCGCGCCTGATTACAATTCAGAACTGACCTCCTGGCTCCATTCGTTTACACCTGCCATAAACATGTTCATGCGGGAAGAACTCAATTACAAAACCGACCTGAAATACTATATGTTCGGCCCGACATTTCCGTGGGACAACACGAACAATCACACCGGCGAAAACCTGCGTCAGGCTATGGCCCAGAATCCGTACCTGCATTTACTTGTGCAATCGGGTTACTACGACGGAGCTTGTGATTATTTCAATGCCAAATACAACATGTGGCAAATGGACGCCAGCGGCAAGCTAAAAGACCGAATGGAGTGGGAAGGTTACCGGAGCGGCCACATGATGTATCTCCGCAAAGAAGACTTGGCCACCAGCAACGAACGGCTGCGGAAATTCATCCAGAAAAGCACGCCCAAAAATAGCGAACCGGCAAAATATTCGGGGAGCCGGTAGTTGATTAAAGATGTAAACGGTTTTCGACAGGATTACAGGATTGACAGGATTAATGCTACTCTCATCCTGTCAATCCTGTAATCCTGTCAAAAACCGTTTGCTTACAATTAAAAGAAATCTAACCCCATGACTTCAGAAAACTCAGATATATTTACTCAATTCAGGCACGAGCTTCACCAGTTTCCCGAAGTTTCGGGGCAGGAAGTGGAGACTCAGAAACGGATAAAAACGTTTGTCAGTCAGTTTAATCCGGTAACGATTAGCGAGGTTGGCGGAACTGGGTTATTGTTGCAATACGGTCAGGATACTACGGGGCCCGTTACATTAATCCGGGCGGATATTGATGCGTTGCCCATTCAGGAGGTAAATACGTTTGCGCATAGATCACGAATTGAAGGCGTTTCGCACAAGTGCGGGCACGATGGGCATACAGCAATTCTCGCTCGACTTGCTGCTTTATTAGCCGAAAAACCAGCCTTGAGCGGTCGGGTTTACTTACTTTTCCAACCGGCCGAAGAAACGGGCAAAGGGGCCGAAGCCGTTCTGAATGACCCTATTTTTGCAGCTATTCAGCCCGACCGGGCTCTGGCTCTACACAATTTGCCGGGCTATAAACAGGGCGTAATTGTATGCAAACCGGATTCGTTTACGTCATCGGTTTTAAGTATCATCGTAACGTTTACGGGCTACGTTTCGCATTCCGCCGAGCCGGAAAAGGGGCTTAACCCGGCTTATGTGATGGCCGATTTTACGCTCAAGAGCAAAGCGTTGCAACAGCCAAATCCGCAGTCCGATGACTTCGCACTCATCACACCGATTTACACGACAATGGGCGAAAAATCGTATGGAATATCGGCGGGTTATGGCGAGGTTCATCTGACGCTCAGAACCCGCAATGCCAAACGAATGGAAACGCTTACAGCTGATCTAGTAGCTTTATTATCAGAGCTTTCTACCGAGAGTGGCATCAGCATAGAAACCGATTATACCGAAGCTTTCTTTGCCAACGAAAACGATAAAGCGGCCGTTGAACAGATTGAGCAAAGTGCGCTGAAATTGGGCTACTCGTTTATCGAAAAACAGGAGCCCTTCAAATGGGGTGAAGATTTTGGCCTTTTTACACAGCATTATCCCGGCGCTATGTTTGGCATCGGTAACGGTGAGGATTCACCAGCCCTGCATAATGACAACTACGATTTCAACGACAACCTGATTGAACCGGCCGCCCGGTTATTTTTAGAGTTGGTGGAAATGAAACATGGGTAAGTTGTATTTAGAAACAGCTCAGTATAACTATTCCTTTCAGGCAGCTGGGCGCCTGTTTTATCATCTTTATAGACACTAAATTTCCACCAGTCTATTACCTCATTCACTACTCTTTTCGCAAGCTATATGATCTTGTCAAGTATACCGAAACACCGTACGATTCCGACTTTGCTCATTGCCTTTCTATTCGTTTTTAACCTGGCGCTGGCGCAATCCACCAGCCAGATTCCTGCTGATAGTATCGACGCAATTATTCGAACTCACATGAGTACTGAACATATTTCCGGGGTTTCAATTGCGGTAGTTCGTCAGGGAAACGTTGTTCTAGCGAAAGGGTATGGGATGGCCAACGTCGAACTAAATATACCGGCGACTCCGCAAAGTGTGTTTGCCATTGGGTCTGTTAGCAAGCAGTTTATTGCAACGGGCATTCTGATACTGGCGCAGGAAGGCAAGCTGAAACTCGACGATGATATTCATACCTATTACCCGCAGGCGCCCCAAATCTGGCAAGGCATCACCTTACGTCATTTATTGGCGCACACATCCGGTATTATTCGGGAGGCTCCCGCTTTCGAGTCCGCAAAAATACAGCCCGATTCTGTAGTGGTTCAGTCGGCGTTTCCCCTGCCCCTGGAGTTTCCCATCGGTACGAAATGGCAGTACTGCAACGTGGGTTATTTTGCCTTGGCCGATATTATTCGCAAAGTATCGGGCCAGCCCTGGGAAATCTTTCTGAAGCAACGTGTTTTTACACCGGTCGGCATGACTGCCACTCGAACTACCACCCTCAGTGAAATCGTACCAAATCGGGCAGATGGTTACGAATGGACGGATAATCACCTTCACCGGGCGCTGGCTTATCTAGCCTTGCGTCCCAGTGGTGCTTTTTTATCGACGGTGCTGGATTTAGCGAAATGGGATGCTGCCTTGTACACGACCAAAATCCTGACAGAGGCCAGTCAGAAACAGATGTTGACGCCCTTTGTACTTAAAAACGGCACGCCTTATCCATATGGAATGGGCTGGCGAGTTGATTCATTACTGGGTACTCAGTGGGTTCATCATGGCGGTTCACTGCCCGGTTTTCGGTCAGAATACGCCCGTTTCCCGCAGGTTGGCCTTTCCATTATTGTGCTAACGAATGGCGAGCAGGCAGCCCCGGAAAAAATAGCCAAGGAAATAGCGGCCCTTTACCTGCGTACGGCAGCGGGGAAGCCGATTCGTGGCAAATAAAGCGGTTTCTTAATCTGTAGTTCTCACAGATTGAGGAAAAGAAACTATTTTGCAGTCAACATTAAAAACCACTTCACTCCGACCTATCTCATTGAAAACGCTCTTTACTTTTCTGCTGCTAATTCCCGTAGTATCTTTTGCGCAAGCATCATTGCCTGCCAACCCGTACCCGTTCACGCCCTCGCAGGATTCGGCCTATGTGCGCGACAATTACCAGAAAACCGAATTCATGGTGCCCATGCGCGATGGTACGAAACTGTTCACGCAGGTGTACGCGCCGAAAGATCAATCTGTAAAGCACCCAGTCCTCATTCAGCGAACGCCCTATAGCTGTCAGCCTTACGGAACCGACCGTTTTCGTCGGCGTGTAGGGCCGAATGCGTTTATGCTACGCGACAACTATATTGTTGTTTATCAGGATGTTCGCGGACGTTGGGCGTCAGAAGGGACGTTTGTCGAGATGACTCCGCATGTGGACGTTAAAAAGGGCAATGCTGACCACGACGAAGCTTCTGATACCTACGATACGATTGACTGGTTACTAAAGAACCTGCCCGGCAACAATGGGAATGTGGGTCAATGGGGGATTAGCTACCCCGGATTCTTCACCTCGGCAGGGTCCGTTTCCGGTCATCCGGCGCTGAAAGCGTCTTCGCCACAAGCACCGATGGCCGACCTCTGGCGCGACGATGCGTTTCATAACGGAGCCTTTCAAATTGCCGCTAACTTTGGCTTTTACACGTTTTTTCAGGAACACAAACAGCCAACAAAACAGAATCCCCCCGCCCTGTTTGACATCAATGATCCCGACGGTTACCATTATTACCTGAATATGGGGCCAACGGCCAACTCAGAAAGTCAGTTTTATAAGGGGCGAAATAAGTATTACCACGAGAATTTTGAGCATCCAGACTATGATGAGCATTGGAAAAAACGCAACATTCTCCCCCACCTCAAAGGCATCAAACACGCCGTAATGGTAGTTGGCGGCTGGTATGATGAGCAGGATTTGTATGGAACGTTCAACACCTACAAGGCCATAGAAAAACAGAATCCAGGTATTCAGAACATCTTTGTGGTAGGTCCGTGGGTACATGGTGGCTGGGCGGGTCCATCGGGACAAACATTGGCAGATCAGGACTTTGGGTCAAAAACATCGCTTTATTATCAGGAAAATATCGAAGCCAAATTTTTCAAACATTACCTTTTTAACGAACCGAACCATCGGAACGCCACACCCCTGGCCCTTCCCGAAGCAACGCTATTTGAAACCGGAACGAACCGCTGGCGTTCTTTCGACACCTATCCGCCGAAAGGAACGGCACAAAAACAATTATATCTGGGCGGAAGTGGCAAACTCAGTTTTACACCATCGACAACGGGAGCAACTTATTCCGATTTTCTGTCAGATCCGGCGCACCCGGTTCCGTTTGCCAGCAAGATCAACGATGGATTTTCTGCCGATTATATGGTCGATGATCAGCGCTTTGCCTCGGCTCGACCGGACGTGCTGACGTTCCAAACCGACACACTGACGGAAAACCTGACGCTGTCCGGGCCAATTGTAGCCCAACTTACGGTATCAACAACGGGCACCGATGCCGACTGGATGGTGAAAGTGATCGACGTTTATCCGGCTGACACTCCGCAAAATCCGACCAAAAAAGATGTAGTTTACGGTAATTATCAGCAATTGATCCGCAGCGAAATTATTCGCGGCCGATACCGGAATAACATCAGTAAGCCCGAAGCTTTCAAGCCCAATCAACCAACACAAGTTGCGGTAGAATTACAGGACGTACTGCATACGTTCAAAAAAGGCCACCGATTGATGGTGCAAATTCAAAGCTCGTGTTTCCCCTTGGCCGACCGAAATCCGCAAACATTCGTACCCGTTTTCTCCGCCAAAGAAACTGATTACCAGAAAGCAACGCACCGCGTTTATCATGGCAAATCGGGGATTAGTTTCCTGAAAGTAGGCGTTTTAGCGCAGTAGTGAATAGGAAACCTGTTTAAATTTTCATTCAGACGGCGACTTTGTCATTCCGAGGAACGAAGAATCTTCACCGGGGCTGGTGCGGTAGTTGGCTAATCTTTTCCGAAGGTTCCTCGTTCCTGGGAATGACAAAGTCGCTCATTTTATCCTCGATTTTTAAAAGTCTAAACAGTATCAAGGTAAATTCAAAGACGACCTTCCCGAAAAGTCAAACCTTTCGGGAAGGCTTCATTTCATACGAATGAAAAAAATAATATCCACGCTCTGGCTGCTCCTGATCAGCTTGTACATATACGCCCAGCCAACGGCGCCCATACCGATTAAAGTAGTGATCGTGACCATGTTTGAGATTGGAGCCGACACCGGCGACCGGCCGGGCGAATTTCAATATTGGGTAGAACGGTTGCCCCTTTCGCAAACAATTCCATTTCCACAAGGCTATCGGAATCTCCGATATAATCCAGAAAAACAGGTGTTGGGAATTTGTACCGGCATGGGAACAGCCCGTGCTGCCGCGTCCATTATGGCATTGGGCATGGACGCCCGTTTTGATCTCTCGCAGGCATACTGGCTCGTGGCGGGCATTGCCGGAATTGATCCCGAAGATGGTAGCGCCGGATCGGCGGTATGGGCTGAATGGTTAGTTGATGGCGATCTGGCTCACGAAATTGACCCGCGTGAAATGCCGAAGGATTGGGTAACGGGCTATCTTCCTTTACGGCGAACGAAACCTTACGAAGAACCTGCTCAGGACAACGATTTCACGGTAGCTATTCACCTGAATCCCGATTTGGCAAAATGGGCGTACGGACTAACGAAAAACAATAAGCTGGCCGATACCGAAACGCTCCAGAAAATGCGCGCCCGGTATAAGGGATTTCCCGAAGCGCAGAAACCACCCCATGTAATGATGGGCGACCACATAGCCGCCATGACTTTCTGGCATGGCAAATACCTGAACGACTGGGCCAATAAATGGGTCAGCTACTGGACCGGTGGGAAAGGCAACTTTGTAACCTCGGCAATGGAAGACACCGGAACCGGGCAATCGCTACAGTGGTTGACGAACGCAAAAAAGGCGGATGTTAACCGATATTTAGTCCTGCGAACAGCCAGCAATTATACCATGCAACCGCCGGGCGTAACGGCCGCCGAAAACCTGACAAACGCGGGCAAGGAAGTTGGCGAGCGTTATACAGCCTATATTCCTGCCTTGGAAGCCGCTTACCAAACAGGCGTAGTGATTGTTGATCAGCTACTTACCAACTGGCCGGTTTATAAAGATAAAACCCCGGTCAACAAGTGAACAATAATTTTTATCAGCCCTTGTTCTATTCTAAAATCACCAATTCAACGCTAACCCATGCGTAGTCTGCTTGCGTTTCTTCCATTTCTTTTTCTCCAGTGTTTTGCGCAGGCGCAATCTTCACCGACGCCTAAACTCACCGTTACGCCCCTCAACGATCAGGTATCCGTCCATACAACGTATGGCATTGTTGGAAAAACACCTTTCCCATCTAATGGACTAATTATTAAGACGAAAGCCGGTATTGTTTTGGTTGATACGGGTTGGGATAGTGATACCAACACCGATAATACCAGGCAGTTGCTTCAATGGGTTGCCGACAATCTGCACCAGCCGGTTCGGCTTTGCATCGTCACCCATGCGCATGAAGATAAGATGGGTGGGATTAGCGAACTTCGAAAAGCAGGTGTCCGGGTTATTAGTACGCCCTTGACTGCCCGGAAATCAGTTAAACTCGGTTTTGAATCTCCTGAAGGTATTTTGCCAAACGATACGACTTTTTCAATCGGTCAGGA
>CAXVWN010000051.1:0-17905 GCA_964263725.1 Spirosoma sp. | reverse complement strand
AGTGAGAGCGTCAGAATTTCGTAGAAACCATTGGCCGCCATAAGCTGCCCTACCCGGCTCAACCATTGATCAGGATCTGTTTTGGGAAATTCTGAGAGTGAATCAGCGGCAAGATTAGCTGAAAGCGGTACGTTGTCTAATCCGTAAATCCGGAGGATTTCTTCAATCACATCGGCCTCGCGTGTCACGTCAACGCGATAGGGAGGCACGATAGCGATGAAACCATCAGCGCTTATTTCTTCGGCCTGAATATCCAGAGTTTCAAGAATCCGGTGGATTTCTGTCTGGTTAATCTGGATGCCAATTAATCGGTCGATGTTGCGGTAGCGTACGGGCACCCGGAAAGAGTCGATTGGATTGGGATAGATATCCGTAATGTTTGAACTAACAGTTCCCCCGGCGACTTCCTGAATGAGTAACGCGGCCCGTTTTAAGGCAAACACGGTTATGTTGGGATCTATGCCACGCTCAAAGCGAAAGGACGCGTCTGTTTTCAGTCCGTGATGCTGTGCGGTTTTGCGAACAGAGGTAGGGGAGAAGTAAGCTGACTCCAGGAAAATGCTGGTTGTCTGAGCCGAAACGCCCGAATACTGGCCACCAAACACACCCGCGATACACATAGGTTTTTCGGCATCACAAATCATCAGATCCGTAGCAGTGAGTTTGCGCTCCACGCCATCAAGCGTTATAAAGGGCGTACCTTCCGGAAGGGTTTTGACGATAATCTGATTTCCTTCGACTTTAGCCGCATCGAACGCATGAAGGGGCTGTCCAAGATCGTGGCAAACGAAATTTGTTACATCCACAATATTATTAATTGGGTTCAGGCCAATACTCAACAAACGCTGTTTCAGCCAAACTGGCGACTCACCAACAGTCAGACCGCTTAAGGTAAGACCGGTATAACGCGGACAGGCGGCTGTGTCTTCAACGTGAACATCAAGCGTTAAACTGCTATTGGCTATAGCAAACTTCTCTACCGAAGGCAGTGTAAGCGGGCGATTTAAAACAGCTTTCAAGTCGCGCGCTGTACCGTAATGGGATGCGGCATCAATACGATTGGGTGTCAGGCCAATGGCAATCTGGTAGTCAGATTCGAGGTTAAAGTAACGAGCGGCCGGGGTGCCATTTGGCAACCGGGACGCCGGACCGTTCGGATCGAGTACTATAATCCCTGCGTGGGACGTTCCCAAGCCGATTTCATCCTCGGCGCAAATCATTCCCTCTGACGCTGCTCCGCGAATTTTGGCTTTTTTAATCTGAAAGGGTGGTACGGCACCCTGCTCACCTGAACTGGGGTGTAGCGTTGCGCCCACGAGGGCCACAACCACTTTTTGACCGGCTGCTACATTAGGTGCTCCACAAACAATAGGCAGCGGTTGATCGGCGCCAACATCTACCGTAGTCAAACTTAGTTTCTCGGCATCAGGGTGTTTAACGCAGGTCAGAATCTGACCAATTACGATACCGTCGAGTCCACCCGGCACGGCATCAATCTTTTCAATTCCTTCAACTTCCAGCCCCGTTGCGGTCAATAGTTTACCAACTTCTTCGGGTGATTCGGGCAATTCAATGAATTCTTGTAACCATTTATAGGAAACTTCCATACGGCGGCAAAGCGAATAATTGCTACAAAGTTAGCCAATTGGTTGATTGCCTAATTGCTCACTCGGTTATTTGAAGCCAAAATAACTGAATGAGCAGTTATACCGTCTACTCATGCGCCACATATTTCTCTCCGGCTTTTACGGCTATTGAGAGGGTATTTTCGGAAGGAGGCAATGGACAGGCATATCTTGGGTTATACGCGCAATAAGGATTATAGGCTGTATTGAAATCAAGAACTGCTTGATTAGTAGTTAATTGTGACGCGTCAAGCTCAATATAGCGACCGCCACCATATGTTTCCTTTCCTGAAGTAGTATCTCGGAAGAGAATGGAATATGTGTTTTCGAGCTTCACAACCAATAACCGATGCGCTTCGCCATTTAAACTAAAAACCGCGTGAGCGAATTTTTCATATACCTCTTCGCTGCCGTCGCTCATCCGAACAACAAGTTTCTGGGTCTTATCTGCGAAAGGCTCGAGCCGGGCAACGACCCGATAAGAAGCATCAGGAGCAAAATAATTCAGTCCCCGAAAAGATGATTTATCCAGAATAGGCGACTCTGCATTCGTGCGCATAAATGTGTCTTTCTCAACACGCTTCATGTCTAAATGCTGGCGGTAGGTTTCAGGGTTAACTTTTGCCTCTAATCCATCGGCAGAGGTTATGTTTCCTCCGTCGAAAAAGGTATAGTACACTACAAGAAATGTGAGTATAAGCAGTCCTGTAAGAAAAAATCTATTTTTTATCATAACTTAATAGGCCTTAACACACAACAAAATAAACCAAAGTTGAGAGTAAGTTGTAAATAAATGCTACTAGTAGGCATTTGTACTCAATTTAGTTTCATTTGATGTATTTACAATTAATAGCTTTTTAATAACTTTAGGCGACTAAAAAAATACGTGTCTCTTTCATTCTCAAACTTACCTGAATGGCCCAACTTTACGAATTAAAAACATTTGAATCAAACAAGGGGAATTTAACCGTTTTTGAAGGTATAATTCCCGGTGTTATTCAACGCGTCTTTTACATTTATGAAGCTGGGGATACTGCGCGGGCGGGTCATCGGCATCACCGGGCCTGGAATGCGCTCATTTGTCTGAGTGGCAGTTGTCGTGTTTATAACCATGACGGAGTAAAAGAAGAGAATTTTTTCCTTACAGGCCCACGGCAGTGTCTGGTACTTGAGCCCGAAGACTGGCACATTATGGATGAATTCTCGGCAGATGCTATTCTATTGGTTGTGTCGAATGAAGGATACGACAAAGACGACTATATCTACGAATCGTACCCCAATAGCCGGAAAATAAGCAATGTAATCATGGCCGAATCGGAATGATTCCATTTCTGGATCTCAAGCAGATCAACGAGCCATATCAGTCTACCATTAAGAAAGCTGTTGAGCGGGTTTTGGCCTCGGGTTGGTACATCTTAGGCCGTGAAGTGGAAGCGTTTGAAAACCAGTTTGCGGCCTATTGTCAGACGCGGCACTGTATTGGCGTTGCCAACGGACTTGATGCGCTAACATTGGTGCTGAAAGCCTGGGCCTTCCCCCCTAGTAGTGAAGTGATTGTTGCGTCGAACGCCTATATCGCATCGGTGCTGAGCATTACCCATGCTGGTTTGACACCTGTTTTTGTCGAACCCGACCCGCGAACGTATTTGCTCGACCCGACTCGTATCGAAGCTGCTATCACACCCCGCACGAAGGCCATTTTGCCTGTGCACTTGTACGGGCGTTGTTGCGATATGGACCCAATCAATACGCTGGCGCAACGCTATGGACTAAAGGTGCTTGAAGATGCGGCACAGGCACATGGTGCGGTGTACGGCGGGAATGGTGTGGCTACAGCACATCGGCGGGCTGGTAACCTTGGCGATGCGGCAGGCTGGAGTTTTTATCCCAGTAAAAATCTGGGTGCTTTGGGTGATGCCGGTGCTATTACAACAAACGACGATGCGCTGGCCGACCTACTACGGGCCTTACGAAACTACGGGTCGACCCAAAAGTACACCAATAAGTATGTAGGACACAACAGCCGGTTGGATGAACTTCAGGCAGCTATTTTATCGGCTAAATTACCATTACTCAATGAAGATAACGCCCGGCGGAGAGTGTTAGCGGAACGGTACCTCACTGGCATAAAAAATTCGGCGCTTACCCTGCCTCCCGCCGATCAGATTGAGCAGGATGCCTGGCATTTGTTTGTTGTTCTGCATGCCCAACGCGATACGTTTCGGACTTGTCTCCGCGAACGGGGTATTGACACCGACATCCATTATCCCATTCCGCCCCATCATCAACAGGCCTATATGTCGTTTGCTCATTTATTGTTGCCTATTGCTGAGCAATTGCATGGAGACATTGTTAGTTTACCGCTTAACTCCGCATTAAGGGATGACGAAGTGACGTACATTATAGAGACCATAAATTCTCTTTAACTATGCACTTATCGGTCGTTATCCCAGTCTATAATAGCGAGCGCACAATTGCGCCGTTGACGGAACGGTTGCAGGCTTGTCTGGCCGGACATTTGTTCGAGATTGTGCTGGTTAACGATGGTAGTAGTGATCGCTCAGAGATGGTTTGCCAACAGCTTGAAGACCAGTATGATAATGTAACATTTATTTCGTTGCGCCGAAATTTTGGCGAATTCAACGCTGTATTGTGCGGACTGAACCACGCCATTGGGCAATACGTAGTAATTATTGACGACGATTTCCAAAATCCACCAGATGCTATTCTGACGCTCGTTGAAACGGCCGAAATAGACCAGTACGATGTAGTTTACAGCCGTTATGCGCAGAAACAGCATCATTGGTTCCGAAATTTGGGTAGTTGGTTCGTGAACACACTGACGACCTATTCAATTGGTAAACCAAAAGATCTGTATTTGTCGAGCTTTAAACTGATTCAGCGTGATGTGGTGGAGGAGATTATCCGCTATCGTGGTCCATATCCGTACATTGACGGGCTGATTTTTAGGGTAACTCAGAACATTGGTAGCGTGGAAGTGCCCCATAATACCCGCGTTGAGGGCAAATCAAACTACACCGTTCGTAAACTCATTTCTCTTTTTCTGAACGTGTTTATCGGCTATTCACTTTGGCCGATTCGCCTGTTTACGGTTTTGGGAGCCGCCCTATTTGGGTTGGGTATGCTAAGTGGTTTACTAGTGCTGATTGGCTGGTTGAGCCATGTATTCGTTGTGCCGGGCTGGGGTGTTATAACATGGGTTATTATAACAGGCTTAGGACTTCAATTGCTCTTTTTGGGAGTGTTGGGCGAATATCTTGGCAAGCTATTCATGGCTCATAGCGGTTTGCCGCCGTATGTAATAAAAAAAGGGAGACGCTCGAAAAAAATGGATAAAGCTATCTGAAAATTATTTTTTTTCATTTTACTTTTTCTCGTTTCACTTTATGATTGGTCGTTCGAAGGAGTACGAGAAAATGTTCAGGCTGGAAAATAAATTGTGGTGGTACCGCAGTTTGCATGAACGCGTAGATATAGCGCTGCAACAGCGGTTTGGTAATCGTCTGGATATAAGCATTTTAGACGCGGGTTGCGGCACTGGCGGTTTGCTGGATTTTCTGCGGCAGCGTGGCTATACTAATCTAAGAGGAATAGATGGGTCCACAGATGCCGTTGCGTTTTGCCATGAGCGCGGCCTTCCGGTTACGTTTGTTGATCTGAACGACCTTGTTAGTTTCGAGTCAGACACCAACTACGATGCTATTGTTTGCAATGATGTGTTCTGCTATTTTACGGAGAGTGAATTAACGCATTTGCTGAATGCCCTAGCAAAACGACTGAAACCCAACGGAATTTTAATCAGTAACAACAATGCATTTAATCTCTTTCGGGGAGAGCACGATCTGGCAGTGGGCATTATCCGGCGATTTGTTATGGCCGATTTTGAGCACGTATTGCCTGAAAATGGATTACGTATCCAATTCGCTACCTACTGGAGCTTTGCCCTGTCGCCCCTAATTTTGTTAACACGGCAATGGCAGCGTTTGCAATTGAAACTTGGGTGGCATAAGCCCGAAGATGCCCAGTCGGATGTTTATTTGCCCAGCCCGTGGCTTAATGAAACACTTTATCAGCTCGTTCGGGTTGAGCAAAAACTACTGCGCCGAACCCCCTTTGGCAGTTCGCTGTTTATGATAATTGATAGGCGCATGGCATAAGTAAGAGTTTAACGGACTGTACTGATAAACCGCAACGCGGCTGTCGACTGACATCTAACACATATTATGTTTACTGGTATTGTTGAAACCACAGGTCGTATAGCGACTATTGAAGCAGAAGGTACTAACCTGACTTTCCGTATTGAGTCATCACTGGCTCCCGAATTGAAAATTGACCAGAGTGTCAGTCATAACGGTATTTGCCTGACCGTCACCAGCATTGCTGATGGAAGTTATACGGTAACAGCTGTAGACGAAACCCTGAGAAAAACGGACCTCGGTAGCCTTAAAACGGGCGATCGGGTAAATCTCGAACGGTGCATGCCTGCCAATGGCCGTTTTGATGGGCATATTGTACAAGGACACGTTGATCAGACTGGTACTTGTACCAACGTGCAGGATTTAAACGGCAGTTGGTTGTTTGATTTTCAGTATGATATGGGCACTGAACCCGCTTCCAGAAACATAACTGTCGAAAAGGGCTCTATTTGTATTAATGGCGTCAGTTTAACCGTTTTTAACTCTGAAGATGACCGTTTCCGGGTAACGATTATTCCTTATACCCACGAACACACTACTTTTCGAGACCTGAAAGTTGGTGATACTGTTAATCTTGAGTTCGATATTGTTGGTAAATACCTTAAAAAAATGTTGGCGGGCTATCGGTAGGCGCTTGCGGATTCTGCTACTTTTGTGACATTAGTAAACCAAATGAATGTAGTGTGGTCAATGAAACTGCACTAATCACCACTCCCGAATGGCTAAAATCAGCACCCGCTCCTTTTTTGACCTGCTGATTCATGTTGGCATTATTATAGCCCTGATCGCTGCCTTGTTTCTGGCATTTTTCTTTTTATACCTGCCTTTCACCACCAATCACGGGCAAACAATTACGGTGCCCGACGTAACGCGGCTGAGTCTGGATGAGATGCAGAATCTTCTAGATGATCGCGACCTGCGCTACGAAGTCAGTGATTGTACATTTGTGGCCGGAGCACAGCCACTAACGGTTATTCAGCAATACCCGCGGGCTAATTCTAAAGTGAAGGAAGATCGTAAAATATACGTGACCATTACCAAGCGTGTGGCGCCAATGGTACAGATGCCTAACCTGGTTAGTCTAACGCTTCGGAGTGCTGAATTAAATCTTAAATCATTGGATCTAATCACGGGCGATCCAATTTATGTGCCCGATGTCGCCAAAAATTCGGTGCTTCGTCAGCTATATAATGGCAAAGAAATTACGCCTGGAACTCCTGTGCCGAAGGGCGCTCAAATAGATCTTGAAGTTGGAGATGGCTTGGGAAGTACGATGTTTGAGATTCCGAACGTTGTAGGATTACCCCTCGACGAAGCCGAAGCCGCTATTCGTGGGTCGAATTTAAAAGTTGGCACGAAAATTTCCGTTGAAGATCCCGAGAAGGAAGTTGGCACTGTGGTCCGACAACGACCCGAAGCCCGATCCGGCGAGCGCATTCGCGTTGGCGAAACAATGGATTTGTGGATTGTGGGGCCAATTGAACCGGACCAATAAAAACTATTTCCGGCCCAAACACCAGATGAAAATTGCTTTATTTTATCAGCCGAACACATCGTTTGCCGGACGTTTTCTGCGCGGCTTCTTGGTTATTGCCTGCTTATTGTGGACCTCTGTATCCATCGCACAAACATCGCTGCCACTTCCTTTTTTCGACGATTTTTCAACGGCGGCAGGGCGTCCCGGTCTTGATCAGCCTGATCCCGCACGTTGGCAATCAGGCAGTGGCGTGTACATCAACAACACAATGGGTGTCAACCAGCCAACTGTTAACATCGCGTCATTTGACGGACTGAAAGCAAATGGCCTGCCCTATATACAAAATAATCCTCTGGCGCAGGGTTATACAGATACGTTAGCGTCGTTGCCAATTAATCTGGCAGGTTTATCCGCTGCTGATTCGGTTTATCTGAGTTTCTACTGGCAAGCTAAAGGGTTAGGTGAATTGCCTGATCCCGGCGATTCACTAAGCCGTCAGGCCGGTGATTCGCTCACACTTCAATTTCTGGATCGGACTGGTAACTGGCGAACCGTGTGGGCCAATGTGGGCGGCATTGTTAATAATAATTTTTTTCAGGTATTTATCCCGGTGCGTAATGCTGACTATTTCCATGCTGGGTTTGCCTTTCGCTTTCGCTCATTTGGGCGCGAATCCGGGCCATTCGATACCTGGAATCTCGATTACATTTACCTGAACCGGGGCCGGTCGGTAAATGATAAATTTGTGAAGGATGTAGCTATGAGACAGGCGCTTAGTCCTCTGTTGAAACGATATACCGCCATGCCCCTTTCACAATATATGGTCAATCCGGTGGCCGAAACGGCTGATTCAGTTACTACGGATATTAATAACCTGTTTAATAACTTCAACTTTACAACATTCCACTTTACTGTACGCGATGAGGTGTCGGGGCGTCTTGTACAGGATGATCCACAAACAAATTCGGTCTTGATTGCATCGCTTAGCTCACAGCGCAAAGTGATGAAACCCATACCTGTTACGAGCTTCGGTTCGGCTACCAGAGCATCGTTACGTTATAAAGTTGACTTGCTGACGACTGATGATCAAAACCCGTCTATTTTAGGAGTTAATCTTCGCCAAAATGACACCATTTCGGCCGTAGCGGCTCTCGATAATTATTATGCCTATGACGATGGGACTTGGGAGTATGCTCAACAAATTAGACAACGTGAACAGATTGCTGTACGTTTTATTCTTAACAAACCCGATGCTATTAGTGGCGTTCGTGCCTGTATTGTGCCATTTACAACCAACCAGACCGGGCAGCCCTTCGTTATAAATGTCTATAACAACCGCGCAGGCCGACCAGGTACTACGATTTATCAGCAATCGTTTTCTTCACAGTATCCAACATCGCGCAATGGTTTTGTTGACTTTACGTTTGCTAAAAGCGTTTCTGTAAAGGATACTTTCTACATTGGTTATCAGCAAATTAGTAGTACTGACACAACTTTGCTACGGTTGGGTTTCGATAAAAATAGTCCTTTTGGTGCGCAGATTTTCTATAATGGCGGTTCTAATTGGGATCAGAATCTATCGTCAGCGTCATTAAATGTGCCGGGTGCGTTTATGTTGCGGCCCGTGATGGGAGCCAAACCCGATACTGTTGTAACGGCTATACCTGAGCCCGAACCGCTGGCTCTGCTGCGAACCTACCCCAATCCAACGCCCGGTCTTATTCGCTGGGACGATGACGCGCACCTGACCCGGCTGGATATAATGAGCAGTAGCGGTCGGCTGTTGCTCACGCTCGAACCAAGTCGAGGGCAACAAACGTTAGATTTGAGTTATCTGCCTGATGGCATATATTTAATCCGACTTTTCGCTGATAAGCGGGCTGTTGTGCAAAAAGTGATTATTCAACATTAACTAGTTTACAGCTTACTTTCTAGATTAAGACTGCAAACCGAAAAACAACCATGGACATTACCGTACAGGAATTGAAAGAGCGACTCGACAAGGGCGAAAAATTAAATTTGTTCGATGTTCGCGAACCCGACGAATATGAAGCTGATAATATTGGCGCTACCCTTATTCCGCTTGGTGATTTATCGTATCGTTTAGATGAGCTTGATGGCTTGCAGGACGAAGAAGTAATTGTTCATTGCCGGTCGGGCAAGCGTAGTGGTATGGCGCAGCAGATTCTGGAGCAAAGTGGTTTCAATAACGTTCGAAACGTTGTTGGCGGCATGCTGGCATATCGGGCGCAATAGAATGTTGATAGGGTATCAACCCGCATTTTTAATTAACTCCTTCACTATTTCTTCGCCTTGTTCTGGTCCGAACCAGTGGTAATTGCCCTGGTTTCGGAACCAGGTAAGTTGCCGTTTGGCATACCGGCGGGAGTTTCGTTTGAGTAAACGAACCATCTCGTCGTAATCATAGATTCCGTCCAGATACGGAAAAATCTCCTGGTAGCCAACTGTTTGTAGAGCGGCCAGATTCCGATAGGGTAGGAGCGAGCGAACTTCATTCATTAATCCTGCTGTCAGCATCGCATCCATGCGGGTGTCAATGCGGTTGTAAAGTTCCTCACGCGGACGTTCGAGAGCAACCAACACCGAACGGAAAGGCCGCTCAACTGTTTGCCGACGCCGAAACGAGGAATAAGGCTGCCCCGTAGACAGGCATACCTCCAACGCCCGCGTTACACGAATCGGGTTTTGTAAATCGGCTGTTTGGACATAGACAGGATCTAATTGACGTAGTTCATTCTGGAGTATTTCTAATCCTTCCTCCTGAAGTCGGATGAGTAATTGTTCGCGCAAAGAAGGGTCAACAGGTGGCATATCGTCCAGACCGAAGCAAACGGCATTTATATAAAGCCCCGTTCCTCCCGATAAAATCACGACATCTTTTTCCTGAAATAAAGTGCTCAGTATTGTAAGGCATTCCTGTTCATATCGCCCGGCGTTTACCGGATTTATGATAGAATGAGAGTCAACAAAATGATGCCGAACGCCCTCCATTTCGATCGGCGTAGGTTTGGCCGTACCGATGTTAAGCTCACGGTAAAGCTGTCGTGAATCGGCCGAAACAACATCTGTTTTGAGCATTTTAGCTAACTGAACGCACAAGGTGGTTTTACCAACAGCTGTGGGACCAGCTATGACGAGTAACGTCTTCAAATCTGACCGAATAAATTGACTAAAGTATAATTGCGCAAAATTAAACCTATTCTGGAGTTTGTGATAACCAGTATACTATATACCGTTACCTCATTATTCTATAAACAAAAAATCTTTATAGGTAAGATAATCGTATCAATAGGTGTATAGCTTATCTCTGTGTTAAATCTATTTGGTTTATCTAAGAACTAATATGACCTAATGAGTTAAGTGATAACAATAATTTATTGCCCGAGTAGATATACTTTTGGTTGATTAATAGATAGTTACCAAAGATACATTTACTTATATAATTAGTTGGGGAAAAGTATACGTTACAAGTTTAATGCAAATATCTATATTTGTTCTTACTCGCGTAACTAACTTCACGTCAACAGTTTACATACCCAAAGGTTAGTTTACCGCTTTCTCATGAACGAACAAGTCAGTACGCAGAAACTTATCGACCCAAAAACTCAGGCTCTCCAGAAAACATTAGATATTATAAGTGGGAAATGGCGACTTTACATAATTTATCAGTTGGGTACCCAATCCCGACGATATGGTGAATTACGTCGAATGATTCCTGAAGTAAGTGAAAAAGTTCTGATTCAAGAACTAAAGGTTCTGGTAAGCTTAGGCGTAATTGAGAAGAAATCATTTCATGAAGTACCCCCCCGCGTTGAGTACAAATTAACGGAGAAAGGGCTGGAGGTCTTACCTGCCCTGATAAAACTGACGTCAATCGGCGAAATGTTTCTTGAACCGTAAGTAAATCAACTTTTTCTGATTCCGTGTCGTTCTCTATTGGCACATCAAGTAAACGGAGTCAATGAATGGAAGGATATGTTGTTTGTTGGTAAGCTTGGTATGGATTGTCCAAATGGCTCAAGGCAATTGGCAACCTACTTTGGCTGCGGCATTTACCAGCCAACAGCCCTATACAGATTTGAATCGGTTGGTTCCTGCCAAACTTCATTATAATAAGTCGCTGCGGTTCAATATCTACACGTTTGCCGTCTCGGCTGCCGATAGTGGACGGGTGCGTGACCTACTCGTTAAAGCTTATCGGGGCGAATTGCTGCTGACCACTTTCCATGTTCGAGTTGATGGAGCGGTGGTTGGAGCCGAAGTGGCTGATCTGGATAATAATCGATTTCCTGAATTATATGTCTATAGCACCAGCGATGGGAGCGGTTCGTTTGGTCGCGTATATGCATGGCAGTTTCTGCCGGAACGAAAAGCCGACATCACGCCCATGAACTGGCGACTTCCAGCTATAAATGGGTATATGGGACATGATAGTTTATGGGTGGAACGCGACATTTTATGCCGTAAATTTCCATTATACCGTTCTGGGGATGCTAATGCTGAACCATCGGACGGTTATCGTATGATGCGATATAAATTGCAGCCAACGGGCTTAGGGTTTTCCTTAATGGCCGAATAAATTAAGAGTAAGCGAAAAAGGTGAGGGTACAGAAATCATTTCCTGTACCCTCACCTTTTTCGCTTACTCTTGATTTCTAGAATATCTTAAATCCGAGCGAAACGGTAGCAATACCCAGGAATCCCGTGATATTGGAGTCTTTATAAACCCCACCTACCGGTACGGCATAGCGCACATCAACGTCTAGAAATGGAATCGGCGTATAACCAACGCCCAACTCTACCGCGTAGGTAAAGTCTTTTACTTCTAAATTTGTTGCGGCATATTTATTAAGCAAATTTGTTGTTGCGCTTGACGCCGGAATATCCGTTTGTGGAAAACTTACCGCTGGGTTTGCGTTAATAATGCCGGATGTTGTACGACTGAGTGTTGCCTTCTGCACAAAAATAAAGTTTGGCCCAACGTAGCCCCGCAGCTTACCGCCCATCCAGCGTTTTCCAAATAAAATAGGGACATCAACCGCTTCCAGAACAGATTCTGATGTAGCATTCAGGCTGGCGTTCAATAAGCCTGGTTGCACACTTATCGGCAAGGCATTAGCCAGCGTTGTGTTTGCATTGACGTCGAGTGTAACGGCGGTTTTTTGTTTTAGCACAAAGCGGTTATACGTCACTTCGGCCTGAATAAAAAAGCTGTTAAAGTTTTTGCGCAACCACAACCCGCCTGAATACCCGTAACCGATGCCATTGTTCTTGTTCTCTAAAGCAGGTACTTGAACACTACCTATTGCCTGAGCGGGAACGTTGGTAAAACCATGCGTAAGGGTGGCTCCTCCTTTAATACCAAATTCGAACGGACGAACAGAGGTTTGAGCCATAACTGCCGACGTGCTTACAATTAGCAGCGCGGCCAATGAGAGTTGACTTAGTTTCATGAATGAGTGATTATTGTTGCAGCAGTACACGGCGGTAGGCAGCAGGGTTGACCTGTGGGATAATCGCGCTATACTTGGCGTTGATTTGTTTAATAATCTCGTTGGCCATTAGTGCATAACCGGCCGGCGTCAGGTGAATACCATCGAGGCTAAATGCACCACCCTGAATAAAGCTGGCTGTGTAGGTGATGCCATTTTGGGTGAGTCCACCGGTTGCCGCAACTTGACCCAAAACGCTATTCGGATCCACATAGGCTAGTCCTTTCGCATCAGCCTGTGCTTTCATAATACCATTGTAGGTGGTAATACTGGCATTTAGAACTGTGACTTCAGCCGCATCAAAAACAATCTTATCCGGCAACGGATTCGTGGCAGACAAGCCATATGGGCCAACTTTAGTACCAACCGCTGTGCTACCAATAGTCGCATAATCAGTGGCGTTTGCCAGCATCAACAAATCGCCCGACTGGCTGGCACGAATGCCGCTGGCTGTTTGAATAACTAAGGCTGCTACAGGTGTAGCTGGCTTCAAAACGGCATTTATCTGGGCTAGCACCAAGGGTATTGTTACTGTATTAAAGTAGGGTGTCGTTATGATATTTGGAATCCCAATGACAACACCTTTGCGACTTCCTTCCGTCAGTTTATTTATAGCTGCCGTGAAGTTTGTTGTGAACAAGGCCGCAGGCGTTAATGGAGTAGAGCCGCCTGTTGTAGCATAACCGAGCGCATCGTTGTTCCCCAGCCAGCAGGAGAAGAACGTAGCTCCGTTCAGGTTGTCACTCATGTACTGAAAGTACGTGGTAAGAGGGGTTGCGACCAGCCGTTCGAAATATGGATTTCCCTGAACAGAGCCGTAACCTGGAGTCAGGATGTCGGATATACGAATGCCTGGAACCCCTAAGTTTTGATTGGCATCCGTAAACTTAGTCAAAAGAGGTTGTGGTGATGCACCAACGGTAGTACCGCCCCGTGCGGCCCCTGGCGCCACCTGCCCAATCGACGTAACGAGGCTGGTTGGATCAGCCAGCGACGGCACACGAATTAGTTTTAGATAACCAGAACCAGCGGCCTGAGTTTCTGTAAACAGGGGTTGTACGAAACTGCCGCCACCTACTGTTGCAAACTGGCCCGCCA
Source organism: Spirosoma sp. (assembly GCA_964263725.1). GTDB lineage: Bacteria > Bacteroidota > Bacteroidia > Cytophagales > Spirosomataceae > Spirosoma. Next base: position 3,975 of record CAXVWN010000051.1, on the reverse strand, counting down.
GAATGTTAGGATACGAATTAAGCTGACTGTCTCGGTAAAGACCTCCATCAGCGTAACCCGCCGTTAGTGAGTTGCCTACCGCTACGTATTTTGTGAAATCGGCACTGCCCTTCGTCGGCGCTACACTGCTGCCCGCGTTAGGATCAATGTCATTATTTGTACAGGCATTCAGGCTAACAAACACTGTTAGCACCAGCCCCCACCGAAATCTGTTCTTAAACTGCATTCGAATAAGTTGTTGATTGTAAAAATATAGAGATAAACTTGTAAAAAAGAACGTAAAAATAGCAGCTTTCTGTTACCCTTGGGCCTATTATCTGTCAGATATTATTAGATGAAGAGTAGGCTATTAAACAAACCATAATCTCAATCTGTTGTTTGTCACGAATGAGTTGGTTTAATTGCCAGTCATTTATTACATGTTTCATTAAAACCATCAAAAATCAATGGGTCTCTTATCATTTTTCAAAGGTGTAGGCGAAAAAATCTTTCATACAGATCAGGTAGCCCCTGCGCCAGCACAAGCCGAAACCGTTGAGCCAGTACGTGCTCAGGCACTGCTCGACCACGTTAAGCAATTAGGATTGGCTTATAACAGCTTGACTGTAAAGACAAAAGGAGATACCGTTACACTAACGGGTTCGGTAAAATCGCAGGAAGATTCGGAAAAAATCTCCTTAGCCGTGGGTAACGTAGAAGGTGTGACAGCGGTTGATAACCAACTATCTGTTGATGTACCAACACCAGAAGGTAAATACTATACCGTGAAATCAGGCGATTCGCTGTCGAAAATTGCCAAAGAAGTATATGGTGATGCAATGAAATACGGCGTCATTTTTGAGGCCAACAAACCGATGCTGAAAGATCCCGACCTGATCTATCCTGATCAAGTACTACGGATTCCGCAATTGTAAATTTTTAACATAAAAAAGGCGTAAGGTGTAAGTTGGCTTAATAGCAGGACTTACACCTTACGCCTTTTTTATGTTCAGGGTTCTCTTAAACTCACCTTTCCGAACATTTGGACGGATGCCCGGTTTTATTGGTCTCAACTCAACGAAAACCTCATGGCCGTTCATTTATTATCTTACCTCAAAGAACAGTTTACGCCCACTGTAGTCGATAAGCTTAGTATTGCGCTTAATGAATCGTCAGCTAACACGCTGAAAGCCATTAATGGTGCTCTGCCAACGTTACTAGGGGGATTAACCCGGCGCGTCCAAGCATCGGGTGGCGCATCAACAATCGTCGGTTTCTTGGATAAAGGCGATTATGCGACAACGCCCTTCGACATCAGCCAAACGATTGATACACCTCAGGAAATTACGGAATCAACCAGCGCCGATGCGGGATTTCTTGATCATATTTTTGACGACAAGCTTGCCCGCACCACCGAACTTATCAGTGTTTATAGTGGCACAAAGCCTCAATCGGCCATGACTATTCTGGGACTGGCTGGCTCGGTGCTGATGGGTACTTTAGGGCGTCAGGAACAGGAAAAAGGATTGACTGCCGACAGTTTAAAAACGCTGCTGCTTGGACAGGCAACTGAATTTCGAAAGGCTTTGCCGACGGGTCTGGATGGAATTGGTAGTTTACTTGGATTTGATGAGCTAGTCACGCCTACTGGTCCACTAACCGAAGTTCAGGCTGCCGATAATCTCAGTGGAACGGTCATTAATCCGAATATTCCCAAAAGTACCGAAGGCGATCGGCGGCAGGAAAATGTGCGATGGCTTCGCTGGGCTATGATTGCAATTGCCGTATTAGTTTTCGCGCTCCTTATTCAAAAGTGTGGCGAAAATGAAAATAGTGTTGATGGCGTCAGCACCGATTCTACCGCTCGTACAGAATCGAATGCTGTGGAAGATACATCGGCAGCTACGAAAAAAAGCGTTCAGGATGCTCATGGAGAAGTAGGAGATACAACGGTTCCCGGCCCGCTTGGTATACGCGATTCCTCAAAGACAAGATCAGTCGATAAACGATAAGTCTGTAAATTGGCGCACTAATCAATCAGGCACAATCTATATATTGCTGCCTGATTGACTTAACGCCTAACCACCTTTCTATGTTTGTTGACGCCATTGAACGCGTTAATTTGTTTACTCAACCCATGCATTCCATTGTTCGGCTCTATGGCCACAGTGAAATTGTACCCGGTACCGCCACTCTATTTTTTGTAAATGAAGAAGGGTGTGCTATTACGTGTAAGCACGTTGCCGACCTTATCAGGCAAAGCGATTCTATTTACCACCATTACCGGGAATTTCAGGGTGCTCGCCGGGAAGCTTTACGAGAGAAAAACGCGGCTCAGCTTATTAGCCAGTTAGAAGCTAAATTCAAACTGACTGCCGACACGATTATTCGGGTAAGAAATAACTTTATTAGCTGCGTTGACCAGTTTCAAAAACTGAGTATTGAACCCCATCCCACGCAAGACCTGGCTCTATTGCGTTTTGAAGGCTATAATCGCTTACTTTATCGGTCGCACGCGGTTTTTCTGGCCGATACCAGTCGCGTGAAACCCGGTCGTAGTTTATGTCGTCTGGGGTATCCGTTTCCGGAGTTTACTAATTTCCGGTACGACCCAACTACCGACGATATTGAATGGACAACCACAGGGCGTATCACGTCCCCTAATTTTCCAATTGATGGTATTATAACGCGACTATCGGGTGATAACAACATTGCCACCGGTATCGAATTAAGTACGCCTGGTTTGCGGGGCCAAAGTGGTGGGCCATTATTCGATGCGCAAGGACTGATTTATGGTATGCAGTCGGCTACGCGCCATTTGCACCTGGGTTTTGATATTGAGGACCAGGAAGTTCTCGTAAACGGGCGCAAAAGCCGGGTGTCAAACTACCCATTTCTGAACGTCGGCCAATGTGTTCATGTGGATGTAATTAAAACTTTTTTGCGCGAAAAGAAAGTGAAATTCTATGAAGGGTAACTTGTAGTAAACTCTGTCAAACATTTTGGCGTTAGCAGTTGGATGCCATAAACGCGCATTCACTACATAAACATGTTAAAACGCAGAGCTTCAGCTACCTGGAAAGGTGGTTTGCAGGACGGTACGGGAACAATGTCGTCATTCAGTGGCGCTTTAGACAACACGCCCTATTCGTTCAAAACCCGACTCATTAGCGAAGACGGTAAGGCGGGAACGAACCCCGAAGAATTGCTGGCGGCTGCACATGCTGGTTGCTACGGTATGGCCGTCAGCGCAACAATGGGGCAATCGGGATTCACACCCGACGAATTGACTGTTAATGCTACGCTGACGTTGGACACCGATACCCTGACAATCACGGCAATTGAGTTGAAGATTACAGGCAAAGTGCCGGGTATATCGGCTGAACAGTTTGATCAGGTTGCCGAAGATGCGTCCAAAATGTGCGTCATTTCAAGAGCGCTTAACCCCTCTATTCAGGTGACGAAAGTGGCCACGCTGCAATAAACAGATAGAATCAGCATAAGAACGACTTTACAGCGTTGGCCGTATCTTTGAGCGGCCAACGCTTTTTTTATGCACCCATGCAAAGAGCCTTATTGTCTATCAGATACGTAATGGAATAAGCCTACTAACTGGCAAACAAAGCTGCAATCATATTTAACTTTTCTAGTAGCTTATTATAACGTAGTTATATAACAAGACGTATGCTATTGGAGAAGTGGAAAATCAAACGAGCCGATGTGGTCAAAGGTGGTACGCCCGCGAAAGTAAAGACTAACAACCGATTCCATATACTAACAATAACGTGCGTTTTCTTTCCCAGTTATAAAATCTTGAAGGGTGTATCAAATAGGCATATCAGTAATCATTCGGACGTCGCCTAGTCTCTCATTTTATTATTGCCTGAGCTTTTGAGATAATCATCTCATTCAGTGCCTTTGCCTTTCGAGGCATATAAATGCACTTAGTTTTAACTAATCAGATGTTTATCAAACTGAATTTGCTACAATAAAATC
>CAXVWN010000050.1:0-6580 GCA_964263725.1 Spirosoma sp. | reverse complement strand
GTACAGATCAACGATACTGTCGTAAATCCAAGTGAATTCTAAAGCTTATAAATGCAATGGGCCAACTGATATATCAGTTGGCCCATTGCATTTATAAGCTTTAGAATTCACTTGGATTTACGACAGTATCGTTGATCTGTACCATACATGACTTGGTTTGTCTTTTCAGACGGGCTACTCACTGAGTACCTTTGTAGCGTAAAAAGTCTCTGATTTACAGCGATTAATCGGGAAGTATTACCACAAAATAACTTTACAGCCATGTCAACCAATAGCCGTTTATACAGCATTCTATTTAATAAATGTCCTCGTTGCCAGGAAGGCGATTTCTTTGTTCGCAACAGCGCGTTTAGCCGGGATTTTGATAAAATGCATGACCACTGCCCGCATTGTGGTGAAAACTTCATGCCTGAACCGGGTTTCTATTGGGCTTCCATGTTTGTGAGTTACGCGTTTTATACCATTTATACACTGCTCACATTCTTCATCTTTGTGCAGTGGCTACAGGTCGATCTTGATTATTACCTCATCGGATTAGTGCCTACTCTGATTTTGTTAACGCCTTATTTCTTTCGCTTGGCACGTCGAACATGGCTTTCTATTTTTATTTCGCCTAAGCCACATAAAGTTCATTTGTCGGAGGAAGTAGACGTAATGTGAACTTTCTGCTAAAGCGTCTGGTCAATAAGGAAACCGATTTCCAGGCAAATAAAATAATCAGATAAGTTATGCAGGTTAAAGTAGGCGTAGTTCAGGCGACACCGGTGTTTTTTGACATCAATAAGACCATTGACAAGCTTGAGGCTTTGGTTATTGACTACGCCAAAAAAGGTTGTCAACTCCTGCTTTTTCCTGAGTCATTTATCCCCGGTTATCCTCGAAAATTCACCTTTGGAGCGTCAGTTGGTTTACGAACCGATGCCGGGCGTGAACTTTACAAAACGTACCGGCAAAATAGCCTGCAAATTCCCGGACCTGAGCTGAGCCAACTGGAGCAAATCGCTCGCGAAAATGGCGTTTATCTGGCCATCGGTGTAACAGAACGGGATGTGTTGAACGGCAGTTTATATTGCACGCTGATTTACATATCGCCAACGGATGGCTATCTGGGGAAACATCAAAAAATTAAGCCAACGGGTGTTGAACGGTTGATCTGGGCCGAAGGAACGGGAAGGGATTCCATGAAAACGTTCGATACCACCATTGGTCGAATGGGCGGATTGATTTGTTGGGAAAACTACATGCCATTGGCTCGCATGCGGATTTATCAGCAAGCCCCTCACCTGTATCTGGCCCCCACGGCCGATGCCCGCGCCAGTTGGCCTGCTACACTCCAGCACATTGCCTGTGAGGGTCGATGTTATGTATTGGGCTGTAATCAATTCTTTACCCGAACTGATTATCCCGAAGCTTACCAGGAATTTCTGGACGAAGATGAAACCGTATTAAGTCGGGGTGGCAGTGCTATTGTTTCTCCACAGGGCGAGTTTATTGCGGGCCCTTTGTGGGATGAAGAAGGCGTTCTTATAGCCGATTTAGACTTAGATGAAGTGCTGAAAAGTAAGCTTGATTTCGATGTGATCGGCCATTATACCCGACCCGATTTGTTTACTTTCAACGCGAAATCGTTTTGATTTTCTGTGCATAGAGCGCAAAATTCTCGGCGTCAAAACACACAAAAATAATTTCCTGAATAGATGTTTCCTGCTCCATAAAGCGGTTGACAGCGGCAATAGCCACATCGGCCGCTTTGTCTTTTGGGTAACCATAAACGCCGGTGCTTATATTAGGAAAGGCAATGCTGGTCAAGTTATTCTGTGTGGCAATTTCCAGTGAGCGCCTGTAGCAATTTGCCAGTAAATCCGGTTCCCGGCGGTTGCCGCCGTGCCAGACGGGTCCAACGGCATGAATGACGTGTTTCGCAGGGAGCCGATAGCCCTTCGTCATTTTGGCATCACCCGTTTGGCAGCCGTGCAATGTCCGGCATTCGGCCAGTAGTTCTGGTCCGGCTGCGCGGTGAATGGCCCCATCAACACCCCCGCCACCAAGCAAACTTGTATTGGCTGCATTCACAATCGCATCCACCGATTGTTTCGTAATGTCCCCCTGAATAACGTGAATCATGGCTATTGGATTGGTAATAGATAACCTGCTTTTCAATGGCAGATAAATTGCTAACCACTACTTATTGTTTTATCAACTTCACAGTACGCTTTTTATCGCCCGATATGAGCGTCATAAAATACAGCCCTGCCGATAAATTCAGGTTCGGTAAAGTGAACGCGGCCAATCCTGCTGAGGTATACCGATTCTGCCATAGAATACGTCCGGCAACATTGGTTAGTGTTGCGTCGATGGGTACGTTTGCTTCGATTTCGCCCCACTGAATACCCAGCAACTCGGCATCGCTGAATGGGTTTGGATAAACCAGCAATTTGCCGAAAGAGTCGGCAAGAACCGATGCTCGTTCAAAATTCGGAATGCCGTAGCCCAACTGATCGTCGGGGTTACCAAACTGGCTTCCCGATCGGCGTAATGCTTCGGTTACCTGCGCGGCTGTTAAGCGGGGGTGAGACTGCCAGAATCCAGCCGCCAGACCAGCTACCAACGGTGTAGCAAACGATGTACCGTTACCCGATACGATCTGACCGCCCGGACTACCGACAATAGTGCCCTGGCCTCGGGCGGCTAAATCGGGTTTCACACGTCCATCGGCCGAGGGGCCAAATGAGCTGAATGAAGCCCGTTGTCCGGTTTGGGTAACAGCGCCAATTGCCAGAACGGATGCGGCATCTGAAGGAGCCGAAAGGTAATGCCAGGCATTGCTACCTTCATTGCCAGCCGCTACAACCACGACCATACCCGTTTCGGTCGCAATTTGAGCCGCCCGGCTGGATAGGGCCGTTTTTCCGTCCATGTTTTGGTAGGTATAGCTGGTAGCCGCATCATCGAATTGAGTGTATCCCAACGAAGAGCTGATTACATCTACACCGGCACTGTCGGCATATTCGGCTCCCAAAAGCCAGTTGGCTTCTTCTACTTGTTTTTCGGTTGAGGCATCTTCGGTGCGCAGTAGGATAAATGATGCTTTGTAAGCGGTTCCGTAAAGCTGTTTGTCTGCGGTAGCTGCAATGGCCGACAAACACGAAAGTCCGTGTGAATCATCTTCATAAACGCTCGTTTCTTTTTTGACAAAATCATAGGTTGCCAACACCCGTTTTTCATCGAAGAGGGGCTTTAGAAAACCAACTTTATCGCCGTTCAAGAAGCCAGCATCCAATACACCAATGAGCATTCCTTCGCCATGATACCCCTGCTGGTGCATTTTGTCGACCCCGAGCTGGGTAATCTGGTCTTGTGAACTGCCGTAATTTAAAGGCGCGTCACTCAGGCTATCTGAATTTTTATCTGTTCTGGCCGAAAGGGCGCGGGTGTTTGCACTCACGCGGGCATTGGCCAACGACCGACTAAATTCAAGCCCTTTTACAAACGAGAGTTTCTGTACCGATGCAATCGTCACATCGGTGGCCTCTACCAATACCGCATTGAGCCAGCGCGACGAAAACCAGATTTTAGCGCCTGCCTGCTGTAACTGAGTAACATACGTTGGATTAACGGGCAGATCGCGTTCTATAACCGGGATGTTCTGCTTTTGCCGACGCAAAATAGACCGCTGCGATAGAAACTGTTCCGGGCGATTAACGCTGTAGGGGGTGTTCGTTTTGTCGCGCAGTAGCACCAGATACTTACGCGCTGTCTGGGCGAATCCATTAAGTTGACAGACCAACAGAAACAGCAGGAGCCAACCTACTTTATTCCTTTCCGTACGTCTGGATACGATATATCTGTTGAGTGCCATAGTCAATCTGGTTCTGCCCGATACAGGCCGGGGCCGCGGTACAAAATTGCAGGGAAGTCCGTTCTTTGTAAATCAGTCCAACCTGCCGGGCATAAACATCAATACGTTTATCCTGTCCAACAAGCGTTGAATCATCCTGCGCAACAACCGTCACGGTTTCGCTGAATTGTTCAGCCAATACGTGAAAAGACTGTCCGACGTTGCGTACTTCGTAGCTATTCTGGCCCAAAGCGTTATGCCGGTTGCCATTCCAGCTTAATTTGTTGCTGACTGGAAACAATAAGTTAACAAAATCCTGACCATTTTCGGTACGGATAGCTTCGTTATTGACTAACCGGGCCGACCAGATCGAATCTGGCAGCCAGGGCTGGCTGGTGGAGGTTCGGCGGTAACGCATTAGTCGGTAAGCGGTTTGCCCGGTCACATCGGTATAGGCTGAACCTATGACTTCTTTGAGTTGATAGGTTCGCCGAATTGGTGCAGTATGGAGGGCATATTGGTTCTCCTGAACAGCGTAGATAATATACCGACCGGTTTCGAGCGGGAAATAATCGTATCCCGACGTAACGGGTTCAGTTGCTGGCGACTGGCATTGTACGAGAATGAACCCGACAAACAGAACCGGCAGAAGGGTGTAAAAACGGGACGACATGCTATAACAGAAAAAGAATTTCCGAAGATAGGTCGTTAATCAGTGGTGGGCAAACAGTGGGAGAGAAGCGCGCAGGAATTGAGCGGACTCCCTTAGAAAATTCGGTTCCAGGCTAAGCGGATGATGAGCAGCAGGGCAATGAAACCTATAACAATGTAGCTAAACGGAACGTATGTAATCGCGTAGATACGCGTGCGATCAATGAACCAGAAGATACCCATTACGGCGGCAATCATTGTCAGAAAACTCGATAATTTGTCGAATCCCGGAATGTATTTGAAGGGTAGCTTTCGCCGAATGAGCATCAGCGAAGCTACCATCGTTAAAATAGGCAGTACCTGCACGGCGAGGTTCATATCCCAAATGCTTTGCCGTTCGAACAGAAAGAGATAAACGTTCAGTGTAACAGCAAAAATTCCCGGAATGCACGCTAAATAAACTAGGCCAGCATATACGTACCGCCATTTCCAGATTTCATCCGCTGTTTCTCCTGACCACAGATTAATTAAAAAAGCTCCTGTTGGCACGACCGACAGAAGCATAAATAGTAGTAGCGGCTGGCCTGATACGGCCATAAATACGTCGCGAAGTGTCATGGTGAGTAAGGCAAAAAGGCGGCTGGATAAACGACTGAAAAGAGGAAATCTATCCCTTTCAGTCGTTTATCCAGCCGCCTTTATTTATTTCAACGTCAATAAATAGCCAATCGTAAAGTTAGCATCCCAGTCAAAAACAAACTGGTTACAGCCCGTCGCTTCGGCGATGGATTTGTAAATATTCAGGCCCGCTTTCGATTTTGCATTTTCGAGTTTATAAGCCGAAGGTGCGTCGAGAACGGTGTAGCGCTCTTTGCCTTTTCGAACCGATTTTGCCAATTCAAACGGTACCCCACCGATAATAAAGCAGGTTTTCCGATGATCTGTTGGTATTTGTTTGGCTTTGGCTTTTACTTCGGTGGCTACGGCTTCGTCGCTGGTGTTATTCTCGAAATATTTAGCGCCGTACGTTTCCAGCGCTTTTGTTGAGCCGCCTTCTTTCCACGAAATTTTTGTGTTACCCGAACCAATGTCAACCACAAACGCATTGTCGTAAAATTCGGTAGGCAGCACGGCCCGCAACCCCAGCGAACCTTCCTGCTCCGGCGTAACGGTATTGACAACGTAGTTTAATGACTTCAACACTTTGATGATTTTTTGCGTGCCTTCGGCTTTGATGGCTCCCGAACTGACCACAAACTGGATATTTCGTCCGCCAACACCGAAGTCAAGCATCTTGCCGATGTAGCTTTTTAAGCCCGTCCGAATATCCGTATCAGTCGCCATGTTTTCCATAACCAGGCTATTGCCGAATTCCGCTTTTTCGAGTTTCCAGCGTTTCTGGTCATCAACTCTGACAATGAAGGAGTTAAAGCCGCTGGCACCCAGCTCAACAACGCCCTTGAGCTGGCCGTTTTGCGGTTCGGGCGATGTATAACTGAACGCTTGGCGAGGCTGGTCGCTGGCGGTTTCATCCGACGAATTAGTTGACGATGCGCTTGATTCTTCTACCGCTCCTTCGGCCGTTTTATCGTCGGTACGGGGCATCGTTTGTGACTCAGAGTATTCTTTGTCTTTAGGCGCAAGTTTGCGCAAGGCCGCGTTCCCGCCGAAATAACGGAACGCAAAGAAGGCAGCACCCAAAATCAGGGCCGTAATGAGCAGCCGACCGGCTACGGTTAAACGTTGCATAGGAAATTAATTTTGAATGAATAAATGATAGAGTGATTGAATCGCTGAATGGTAGAGTGATTGAATAAAATTTGCGTCAGCTATTCTATCATTCAATCACTCTATCATTCAAAACTAATCGAGCAAATTCTTGTATCCCGCGTCCTTCTGTGGGTTGGGGCCGAGGATGACGGGTTGGGCAGGCGCATCTAACTGGACCATCTTAAACTCGCCCTTGTTGTAAGCTTCGAGTAGTGCCTCGCCTTTGTCGGACAGGATACCGTTCTGTATGTCAACACCGTTGATAAAGTCCATCGAGAGGTCCATTGCCCGTTTCATTTCGCCGAGTTTCATGCTCATGTC
>CAXVWN010000049.1:0-5292 GCA_964263725.1 Spirosoma sp. | reverse complement strand
TGCAACCGGCCAGTTTGGTACAGGAAATAAAGACGTCGCTGGAAGCTACGCTGTCGCGTTATTAATGTTTCTGTTTAGGATATTCACTTTAAGCGTGTAAATCGCTTTTAGATTACCGTTGCTTTATTTACCTGCATCACCGCCCCTAAATCCCCTGAAGGGGACTTTGCTCGTGTTCAGACAAAGTCCCCTTCAGGGGATTTAGGGGCGGTGATACAGACTACCAATAAAAGTGCTTTCGTACGCTCAGCAACCATCAATAGCTTAATAACAGCATGACCTCCTTCACGGCTATCCTCCAAAAATTCGGCGAAAAAGGCGATAAAACCCGTTGGACCTACATCGAAATTCCGGTGGCGATAACTGACTTACTGAAACCCGGCCAGAAAACACCGTTTCGGGTAAAGGGAACGCTTGACAATTATCCAATAAAACTGGTGTCGTTATTACCACTCGGGAAGTCGATCGTTCGTATTACAGATGGTTTGGAAGGGGGATTTATGATGCCGATCAATGCCGGAATGCGACGAGGTATTGGCAAAGATGGAGAAGGTGAACCGGTACGGGTTAGTCTCGATGTGGACAACGACCCCGTACCCCAATCGGCTGATTTATTGATTTGCTTGGAAGATGAACCGCTGGCAAATAGCCACTATGAGTCGTTAGCCAGAAGCCATCAGAACTATTTTAATAATTGGATCGAGGCCGCCAAAACCCACGAAACAAAAGCCAATCGGATTGCTCAATCGCTGCGGGGATTAGCAATGAAGATGAATTATGGCGAAATGATTCGATACTTCAAAAAGCAGGATAAGTAGACTATTGAGCACCGGGCAATCCGCTGGTTTGACCCCAGGTTTGCCGTTCGGTTTCTGTCCACAGTTCGGGGAAAAATACAATTTGTTGTCGTTTGGGAGGCAAATACGTTTGCCAATTGGTGCCTCCTGTCGCTTGATCTTTGTTCAAATGCCGCCCTGCCGAACGCAAATGAGCCAACTTCCAGCGAATGTTAACCCGCCAGTCATACTCGCGTAGGGCATCGACTAACTCGGGTGTGCTTTGGTTGTTTTCCTTCAAAAATTTATAGCGGTGAAGCAGATTTTTGGTCTGATAATCATCTGCCTGCTGGATGAGATGTGCTCCGTAATGTTGATCGAATTGCTGGAGCGTCAGGGTTTTTTGCTGCGTTGCTATATCGGTCGAGCCCTGTTTCCAGTACATAAATTCGTAGAGGTCACTAACGTAGGCAGGTTCTTCGGGAGCCGAGATGAGCAGATTACGGAAATCGGTCGATGTAATCTCGATCTGCCGAAACTGCAGCGATTGAAACCCGCTGGTTGGTAGCAAGGCCATCCGAAATTTCAGGAACTGCTCGTGTTCCATACCCGTAATCATGACCCCAAATGACTCTTCCAGCAAGGCGAAATAGCGGTTCAGACGCGTCAGGCGGGCTACGAAAAAATCGGCGGTCAGGGTTTGTGCATGAGCAATTTGATCAATTTCGTGCAGAATCAGTTTGAAATATAACTCGGTTATCTGGTGATAAGTGACAAATATAAGTTCGTCGGGGTACGCCGTTTTTGGTTTTTGTAACGTCAGCAGCGTGTCAAGATGGATATAATCCCAGTACGTTAGGTAATCTGTCTGGAGCAAGCCTTCAAGATATGCAGCCATATCCTGACCCGCAGCGGCAAATTTCTGTTCAAGCTGGTTAAGTTTATCCGTTATTGATTCGTGCATAATAGCCTGTTTGTGAAGATCAGGTAAAGGTCGTGCGTGGATAGCTTCTTTGCGAACTTTATGCCATCTCTTTGCGACCTTTGCCGGGAGTCGCCAATGCGGCTCAACGAATCAACATGAACGTAGAAAACAAGACCATCATAATTTCTGGCGCGTCGCGCGGTATTGGCCGGGCAACGGCCTTACTACTGGCTCAACATGGTGCCAATGTGATTGTTACCGCCCGTAATGCCGACGATCTCAAACAGCTCGAAACCGAAGCCACCGAAGGCCATGTTCGTGGAAAAATTGTAGCCATATCGGGTGATGTTGCCAGTGAATCTGACATGGCCGCCGTTATGAAAACCGCCCTCGATCAATTCAAACGCATCGACGTCGTAATTAACAACGCGGGCTACGGAATCTTCAAAAACGTGGAAGAAATTACAGTCGGAGAGTGGGATGACCTGATGGCAACCAACGTGAAAGGCACGTTTATACTGACTAAAGCAGCCCTGCCAGCGATGAAAGCCCAAGGGTCGGGGCACATTGTTATCGTGGCATCGGATGTGGCCAAACGCACCTTTGCCGGAGGATCGCTTTATACCGCCAGCAAATACGCGCAGGAAGCGTTTATGGGCGCATTACGCAAGGAAGTCCGGTCGTTTGGTATCAAAGTGACGGGTGTCTATTCCGGACTGGTTGACTCGAATTTCCATGAGAAAGGCCACGGTCATGAAACCTCACAAAATTGGCTCAAAAACGAAGATATGGCAGAATCCATGCTGTTCATCGTGAGCCGCCCCGCTCACGTCGTTATTGATGAGTTTATGGTGCATCCGCTGTCGCAGGAGTATTGATTAGATACCTAATGGACAATGAATAATGGATAATGAACAATGTGATAAACCAATTTTTAGTAGAGTTAATTATAGCATTATAAATTGTTCATCATCCATTATTTTACAGCGTGTATTTCAATGCTACGTTCACGATTCTGCCTTCCAAAGGTGCCCAAATTGGGCGGAAAGTTGGTTGAGTGACGGGACCGCTCACAACGGTTTCGTAGTTGGCCTGCTTGATATTGAACATGTTTTCGGCATTCAACACGAGTCGCCAGTGGTTGTTGTAGTGGTATTCGGCGGCTCCCGCAAAGAACCAGTAATTCGCTACTTTCTGGTTGTTGTAGAGATATTGCGAGCCTACATAACTGGTTTCGATGCCAAATCGAAAATGATCATTTTCCCAGGCCAGCGTGGTCGAAAATTTGTCTTGCGGAGCCAGTGGCAGATAGGAATTATCGGTTGGTCCCGGACTGGATGGTCCCGGACTGGAGGGGCCCGGACTGGATGGTCCGTCGCGCCGGGCGAGTGTGTGGTTATAACCGAAATAGAGTTCGTAAGCCTTGTACTCAAGCCGGATGTACGTATCCGTTCCAACGCTGAACAGATTGTAGGGCGCATTAATTAACTGCGTATACGCGCCCAGATTGCTCGACGTACTGGCAAACGCCGACACCACCGGCGAGTTGACGTACGTATAATAAAACGCCTGATCGACCTGCACCGAAAAGCCACTCTCAAATGATTTGGAATAGGCAATATCTATGTTAGCCCCAACCGATCGTTCGGCCTTCACGGTTGCCACATCAATAGGCAGCAGACGCGGAAAAATCAGGCTAACATTCAGGGCACCAGGCGTTTGATTAACAAACAAATTCGGCGTTTTATAGCCCGTTCCGACGCTTAATCGCACGGTCCACGGCTCCGATGGTTTTAGTTTTACCGATAACCGGGGCAATAGAAAATTCCCAAACGTGTTATGGTGATCCAGCCGAAGGCCCGCTTGTAGCGCTACTTTTTCGCCCAGTTGCCAATCATCCTGCACAAACCCGCCCAAGGTCTGGTACGTGTAGTCAACGAGCCGGGTACTGTCTGGGTTCTTGCGAAACGCTTCGACCGTAAGGTTGGCCCCAAGGATAAGCTGATGCTTGCCGAATCGGGTGAAGTCGTTGGCTTCCAGGTAAATAGATGATTGCCGCCCGTCGGATAGTTTCTGATAATCTGTGTTCTGGCGATGGAACGTACTTACGGCGCCTTTGAGCGTTACGATGTTGCTAGCCGAGGTATTGTGGCTGGCGTCGAAATCGACAGTGTGCCGTTGCAGATCGGTTATGTTGCGGTACGCATTGGGCTGTGTGCCTTCGAGCGCGGCTAAATAACCGCCTTCGCGGTGTTCGTTCGTGAATGCATAGCCAAGGTTTAATTTTGTATTGTCGGATGGATTGTAGAAGAATTTGGGGTGAAAGTTGACCTGTTTAATCTCCGGACTATCGGTGTAGCCATCGCCGGTTACATCCACAGCCTGTTGATTGGTGTAACCACTAAACAACGTTAATCCCGTTTTTCCATAGCGTTGCGAGTAATAGGCGTTGAGGTTGGTTTCTTTCAGATTTGAGTGGTTGAGTAGCGCCGTAAATTCGGGTTTCTCAGACGTTGGCGATTTAGAAACGATATTGATCATACCGCCAATAGCGCCACCGCCGTAAAGCGTCGAAACAGAACCCTTCACGATTTCAATCTGCTTCAAATCCAGCGGTGGAATTTGCAACACGCCGAGATTACCCGAAAAACCTTCGTACAAGGGTAGCCCATCGCGCAGAATTTGCGTGTATTTAGGATCGAGTCCCTGCATTCGGATGGCCTGATTGCCATTTACGGCCGATGTTCGCTGGATGTGAATAATTGAAATATCGCCCAGAATACTGCTTATGTTGCCCGGCACCACAGCACTTTCTTCATTCATATCCTCAAGCCCCAGCACCTCAACTTTAATGGGTAAATCCTCAATACGCGAGTTGGTTCTTGTCGCCGTAACCGTCACTTCATCGATGGCTTCTTCGGCCGATTTTAGTCGAAATACGAGCGTATCGGTTCCCGGTGTTATTGGAAACGATTCCGTTTCATAACTGACGGCGCTCACAGTGAGGGTTTTAATATCATCTGGGAGGTTCGCGATCGTGGCAATTCCACTAACGTTTGTAATGGCACCAATTACTGGATGGGCTGCGGTTGGTTTCGCTGGTGTGCGAATTGTAGCCGCAATAACGGGTTCATGAGTCAGGCTGTCTTCAACCCGAATAATGCGATTCGTCTGGCCAAACGATTGATTAACGGTTAATAGGAGTAATCCAATAAAAAAGAATTTTTTCATCACTTGTCGATTTGACTACAAGTTTCGGAAAGAATTATGAAGACAATTTGAAGAAGCGATAATGACACGAGTGTTGTCTTCATATTTGGAGACAATTAACTATTGGCAAGGCCAATCCGGAACGTGTGGATGCCTTCATCAGAATCATAATGATATGTCAGTTGTAAGCCGTAGCGCTCACAGATTTGTTTCACCAGGGCTAGCCCTAAACCTGTTGAGTCGGGCCGGGCGGGGTTTTTTACGAAGCGATTGAATAACTGACTATCGGCAAAGGGTAGCGGTTCGCCCGTGTTTTGAATTGTCAATGCCTCGGTTGTTAAGTCGATAGTAACACAGCCACCAGCCTGTCCAGTCTGGGCC
>CAXVWN010000048.1:0-11330 GCA_964263725.1 Spirosoma sp. | reverse complement strand
TCTTTCGTTACTGATTTCGGCAGTTTAATTGTCTCGCCGTTGTAGGGCCGGAACACCGATGTAAGGTCGCCACACACGGTACGACGCCAGGTGCTGATGTTCGGCTCTTCAATTTTCTGACCTTTTTTATGGCTCAGAAATTTTTCCAGAAACTGAAGGCTCGACGTATGATCGAATACCTCAGAATTCACATAACCGCCACGACTCCAGGGCGATACAACCATCAGTGGAACGCGGAATCCCAATCCAATTGGCCCTGTTCGACCGCGATTTTTGCGTTTATTTTCCTGTTCCTGCGTAACAAATTCGGTTCGGGTGTCAATGCCTTTACTGGTCTTTCCCGTTTCGGGCTGATCGGGATGGGCGGGAACAAAAGGCGGAACGTGGTCGTAATAGCCGTCATTTTCGTCGTAGGCTATTATGAAAATCGTCTTTTTCCAGACGTCTGGATTCTGGGTCAGAATGTCCAGCATTTCCGATATGTACCAGGCCCCGTACCACGGCGCGCCCGGATGGTCGGAGAAGTTTTCCGGGGCAATTAGCCAGGAAACGGTTGGCAGTTTTCGGTTTTTCACATCGTCCCGAAACTGGTGCAACACATCGCCTTTGGGTACATTGACCGTGCGCTTAGTCGAGCCATCTTCGTAGTTCAACGCCGTTAATTCGCGGTAATGCGGGTCGTTGACGTTGGTGGTAAACGCTTTCCGGCAAAGATTTTTTTCGCGCTCTGACAATTTATTGAATTTCTCGGGCGTATACTTGACCAAGTCAGTTTTGATAATCTTAAGAAATTCCTGCTGCTGCTCAATGGATTTTTTGATTTTCGGATACTCTTTGTCGGTTTCGGCTAAGGTTTTCAGTTTAGTTTCAAGAGCCAGAATTCGTTCGGGAATGGCTTTTTCTTCCTGTTGAATAAAGGGATAATAGGCGGGATGGAACCGTACCAGATGCTGCGAAAACCACTCGATGGGGTTATCCGTAAAATTGCCGAGCCAGTTATCTTTCTCGCCCTCTAAACCCGTGGGCAAACTGATTTCATTCTGGTAAATTTTCCAGGAAATTCCGTAATCTTCCAGCCGTTCAGGGAATGTAGTCCAGTTCACTTCTGATCCATAATCAACATTCTCGTTGCGTACATTGGCCATCGCCTTTGGATCTTTTGGGTCGCGGAGGGTGCCCGTCCAGAAGTAAAGGCGGTTAGGCGTCGTACCCGTCAGGGACGAACAAAAATTCTGGTCGCAAACGGTAAACGCATCAGCCAGCGCGTAGTAAAATGGTAAGTCTTCGCGGTTGTAATACCCCATTGTCAGGGGCATATTAGCGTATTCCTTATTACCTGACTTCTTGGCATCCAGCCATTTATCATGATTACCGCCGTTGCGGGCATCGACCTGATTCTCCCAGGAGTGCGGCAACGAACTCATCCAGGTAGCTTTCGTATCGTGCAGATTCAGCCGGAAAGGCGCGTAGGTCTCGCCAGCCGCATTGGTTTGAAGCCAGACTTTATTACTGTTGGGTAATGTAATGGCGCGGGGGTCATTAAAACCCCGAACGCCCTGAAGCGTGCCAAACGTATGATCGAACGAGCGGTTCTCCTGCATCAGAATTACCACGTGTTCGGCATCCAGATAGGTTGTGCCGGGTGGAGGATTAATAGCAAATGCTTTTTGAATCGAGTCCGGCAATATACCCGACAGGCCCGTTGACAACAACGCTGCCTTTTTAATAAAATCTCTCCTGGAATCCATAGCGTTGTCAGTTTTTTGGTGATGGCGGGTTCTTAAACCCGCCATCACCAAAATCTTATAAAAATAGCGAAAGCGGCCTGTAAACCCGTTGCTTTCGCCGTATTAAATGACTGTTATTTCAACAGTCATATCTATTGTAATTTTTCCGCTACCACCGAACCATATGCCTGTTTCATGGTCTCGAACGGATTAGTCAATTTTTGTAGGTCAAAAATAAGATAATCATAGGCCAAAAACCGTTCTGTCAGATTATCAAATCATTTCGTCCTGCTTTCAGCTTTACCTTCTATACGTAACTCATCAGATCTATGTGGATTGTCTTTTCATTGTCGGCCGCATTAGCAGCGGCTGTTGTTGTCACACTTTCGAAAGCCGGTATTAAACATGTAGATTCAAGTCTGGCATTTGCCATTCAGTCGGTAATGATTCTGATTGTGTCCTGGAGTGTAGTCATAGCCCAGGGAAATTTGCCTGATGTTGCCCATATTGAACGGCGAGTTTGGATTTATCTTCTCATTGCCGGAGTGGTCACCTGTCTTTCGTCGTTGCTTTCATTTCATGCCCTGAAATTAGGAAATGCGTCACGCGTATCGCCCCTAACCAGTACCTCGCTTGTATTTTCGATTATTCTGGCAACTGTTTTTCTTAAGGATAAACTTACCTGGCAGGTTATCGCCGGAGCCCTTTTAATGGTTTCCGGGGCCATCCTCATTGCGGTAACCAAAGAGGAGTAAAAATGGCTTGAGTAAGTAATCAGCTGATGTAAAAACCGCCTACAAAACGAGTACATTTGTTGATTCATCCGCGTTCGTTTTTTATGACCGTTTCTGTTAATGAGAAGCTTGACCTTGCCCACAACTTTGTCCTGCACACCAACCAAAATATATTCCTGACGGGGAAAGCCGGCACGGGCAAAACAACGTTTCTACACCAGATTAAACAACTGAGTGCCAAGCGGCTCGCGGTTGTCGCTCCAACCGGCGTAGCCGCTATCAACGCCGGGGGCGTTACGATTCACTCGTTATTTCAACTTCCGTTCGGGCCACTGGTGCCGGGTACCACGCAACGCGAAGGCAAGAAATTCAATAAGGAAAAAATCAATTTACTACGCACCCTCGACCTGCTGGTTATCGACGAAATCAGTATGGTTCGGAGTGATGTACTGGATGGTATTGATGAAGTACTTCGGCGCTATCGTACTAACTCAGCACCGTTTGGTGGCGTGCAACTGCTCCTGATTGGCGACATGCAACAACTACCGCCCGTCATTAAAGATGATGACTGGACGTTGCTGAAACCCCACTACGACACCGGTTATTTTTTTGGGAGCAAAGCACTCCGACAGACATCCTACGTGTCTATCGAGCTGACGCATATCTACCGACAATCTGACAAACGGTTCATTGATCTGCTCAACAGTATCCGCGAGAAAACCGCAACGCGTGCGCAGTTAGATGACCTGAATCAACGCTATATTCCCAATTTCGCGCCCAGCGATGATGAAGGTTACATTACGCTTTCGACGCATAATACAGCCGCCCAACAGATCAATAGCCAGAAACTACTAGCGCTGAAAGCTAAAGTGCGCACATTTGCTGCGGCTATCGAAGGCGAATTTCCCGCCCATACCTACCCAACCGAAGCCAGTCTTGAGCTAAAAGTAGGGGCGCAAGTGATGTTTATCAAGAATGACATCTCCCGCGAAAAACTCTATTACAACGGAAAAATCGGAAGCATAACGGCCATTGACGACGATGTTATTTACGTAACGAGCCAGCAGGATGGGGAAGTAATTGAGGTGTATCCGGTCGATTGGACCAACATTCGTTATACGCTGGACCCCACCACAAAAGAAATTAAAAGTGAACCCATTGGTACGTTTCGGCAGATTCCGCTAAAACTTGCCTGGGCTATTACCGTCCATAAAAGTCAGGGGCTTACGTTTGATAAGGCCATCCTCGACGTGTCATCAGCTTTTGCGCATGGACAGGTATATGTGGCGCTCAGCCGCTGCAAAACCCTTGGTGGACTGGTGTTACGGTCACCAATTCCGGCCCACAGCATCAAAACAGAACTTGAGCTGGAAGATTTCCATGAACAGGTTCAGCAGCAAACGCCGAACGAACAGCATTTACATCAGGCGAAACTAACGAATCAGCAAAATCTGCTGCGCGAACTATTTTCGTTCGAACGAGCCAATTCGTTACTCTACCGGAGTCGCCGGGTTGTAAACGAACACGCCAGCAGTTTAGACCCGGAGTGCTCCCCAATTCTAACGCAACTTACTGATATACTGCGCAATAAAGCCAGCGATGTTTCGGGACGATTTGTGCAACAACTACCAAGTTATTTTGCCAACGACAACCTACCCGAACACAACCCAGCGCTACAGGAGCGAATCAGAAAGGCAGGCACGTATTTTCAGGCGTTGCTCAGCACCGAATTGCTGCCGCTCCTGCACCGCTTTCCAACCGACTGCGACAATACGAAAGTGCGCGATCTGATGCTGGAAGCTTTGGATGAATTAGAGAAAGAGTTCTTCAGTAAGTTACGCAGTTTTGAAAGTTGCCAGGAGGGTTTCAACGCATTGGCTTATCTACAAGCCCGCAATCGTGCCGAACTGGACTTCCAGCCAGAGCGCAAAAAGAATGAACGGCCAACTCCCGAAACGACCAGCTCAGATGGTTCTTCGCGAGGAGGGCTTTACGGTGCGTTGATGAAGTGGCGCAATGATATGGCTGGTGAGCACAACACCTCCGGCTTCATGGTTTTGCCCCAAAAAACCATTCTCGAACTGGTACGTATCCGCCCGACGACGGAGGCAGAATTACTGGCTATCAAGGGCTTTGGCAAAACTAAAGTAAGGCAAATTGGGGCCGACATACTGCGTCTCGTTCAGGAGAATCCGTCAGGACGGGCAGCCAGTTCTGCCACGCCAAAAGTAAAAGTCGCCAAGCCACCAAAAGAGCCTAAAGAGTTGTCGCCCGCCATCACGCTGGCTTTTTTCCAATCCGGAAAAACCATTGCCGAAATTGCCGCCGAGCGTAGTTTAGCCGTTTCAACCATCGAAAGCCATTTGATACCTTACGTTGGCACAGGCGAGTTGGCGGTTGAAGCGCTGTTGCCTCAAAAGAAAATTTCCAGCATACGGGCGTATTTGGAAACCTATCCATCGGAGACCCTAAGCGAAGTTCGCCAGGGTTTAGGCAGTGACGTTTCGTTTAGCGATATACGGTTTGTCCAGTACGCGATCCGGGCAGAATCCGGCGCAGCGGGGGAATGACAACCTAGCAACCACAAGTAACGGATCCAAATCCCCTGAAAAGTGTTTAGATCCGTTGAGATATCATTTGCACCACAGAAGCTCATCCTGAAAAAACAGTTCGGTAGCGTATAGTATACTTTAATCTAGCCTGTTTTGTGCCTGTTATTCTCCCGGATGATACACCTTCTCGGCGTGCTGATAAACGTCTTTTTTGTAGAAGAAAATCTCTTTATACGCACCATTGATGTAGCCATTCACCTGATCGGAGAAATGCGGTGAAGCCGGGTCTGTACTCGATCCTCCAGTCAGAATAGTCTTGGCGCTAAGCTTGTCGCCAAATTCAATAACGGCCACAAATGTATTCCCTGTAATTCCATACCGCTTTTTCGTTTGTGGACTTTTGCGGCTGACGTAGGCATTCAGCGAACCCATAAAACCGGGCGTAGCCGGAACAGCCCAACTGGGTTTCTGATCGCTGGCTTCCCCACCGGCAATTCGCTGAAACCGGTTTACGGTTCCCCAGGCAACGTTCCAGGAGCCATAATCTTTCTCTAAATCGGCTACCACCTGAGCCAGCGCGGTAACTTGCTCCTGAGCAGAAATAAATTCGGTCGTGATGGCGGCTCCGTTCGTCAACGAATATTGTTCCTCCGTTGTGGCGGGTTTAGGCAGCCGGGCCATATCCAACTGAATGATTTTTTCCAGCCAGTGTACGGCCAGCGTCGTGGCGACAGAATTCGTATCGGTTCTGAAATCCCATTTTTTTAAGGTTTCTATAGGTTCGGCCAGTTTGGTCCGCAGGGAATCAGTGGCAATGGCATTATAAGCCGCAATCAGACTGGGAATAAATCGCTCGCCACTAGGCAAATACGAATCATACGAAGCCGAAATAACATCATCCATCGTCGCGTTTTTCAACGGCGTCAATACGCGAATAGCATGGACCGCACGGGGCGTATGGCCATCGGGAAGCATGTAAGTTGGCAGTTTCATCATGAGTGTGTCCAACCGGCCAATGGCGTATAAGGGTGTCGAGTTGCAGTTCTGTATCCAGCCATTGGCCGGATTAAGGTACTGAGGCAGCTCTTTCAAGGCGTGCGTACCCGTCCATTCCGTCGCCGTAGTAGTGCCATCGACGGGGTGTTTCCAGTCGAGCAATGGATTTTTCTTCGGCACGAAATTGCCATGCCAATAGGCAATATTCCCCGTCTTATCGGCATAAACGATATTGCTGCCGACCATTGCCCGAGTATTTAAGGCCGTGGTAAACTCCTTCAGGTTACGGGCTTTCATCTTTTGCCAGTTCATGGCGAGTAAATCAACGTTAGGCTCGTAGGTTTTGAGCGCAATCCAACGCGTAGCGGTTGTATAGACAACGGGGCCGTGGTGAGTTCGGTACGTTACAATATTCTTGGTACCAAAGCCATCTTTTGCCTTGTACCGGAAAACATGCCGGGTGCTGTCTACCAGACGCAACGCTCCGTTATAACGATAAAAAAGCCGACCATTTTTTCGTTCGATTTGTTCGGCATACAGGTCTTTTGCATCAGAAAGAGAAACCGGATGCATCCAGCCGCAAAATTCATTGAAGCCCTGAAAAATGTTGAACTGCCCCAAAAAAGGAGCGCCGTACGCATTCAGACCTTCCTCACTAACCATCTGGATTTCCAGTCGCCCATAATACTCGGAATGCGGGTTAATGAAGAGCATCGCCTTTTTACTTTTCGTTCTGGAAGGTGCCAACGCCCAGCCGTTGGAGCCATCATTTTTGGGCGGTTCGGCCGTAAAACTCCGACTGCCGATGGGGGCTTGCGTTGCTTCTTTCACGTAAAGAGCCTTGAAATCGGCTTCACTAACGTTGCTGCCACCCATAGCGGGCACATTATTCATCAGGATCATCCACGGCTCTATCCGGGTCAGTAGTTTAGGTTTAACCGCCGGATGCGTAATCATATAAAAGTTAATGCCTGCCGCGTGGGCATCGCATAACTTCTGAAGCCAGGGTGGAGATTTTTTGTAGAACCGAACAGCCTGCGTAGAATCAATGAACAGGCGGGTCCAGAGGTCTTTGTAAATAGATGACTCGCCTTCAACTTCTGAAAGCCGACCCAACCGGGTAATAAGTGAGTTTTCTACTTTGTCAAAAAACTCTTCGCACTGCACATACATAACGCCAAACACGGCGTCGGCATCGGTTTTCGCATATACGTGCGGAACGCCGTAGGTATCTTTGACGATGTCGATGCCTTTAGCCTGATTTTTCAGATTGCTGATTTCCTGAGCGGAAAATGGCGCCTGCGCCCCCGCTGAACGAGCCCAAAAACCAACGAAAGCAACGAACAAATAAACGTTGAAACTATACTGCATCTGACAAACTGGAAAATTGTAAAATCTCAGAAACTTTCTAAAACCCCCTAAAAAAGACTTTGCTCGTGCTTGAAAAAAGTCCCCTTTAGGGCAGGACTGTTAAGTTCTGTTTTTTCAACGCCGAAGGCGTGGTAGGATTATAGAAAAAATAGAGGCCAATGAGTTAAAAAACCCTGAAAGGGTGAAATAATGTCACCCTTTCAGGGTTCAACATGGAGCTCAATCTCCTTTTCTATAATCATTCCATCCCTTCGGGATTAGAACTTAACAGCCCTACCCTTTAGGGGTTTTCAGCCAGTCTCCTCGCGGATTAAGGTAGGTGGCAATATTCTGTTTCGGAACCACCTGATAGCTAGCGGTTGCAAAATTGAACTACTTATAAATCGCTGGGGCTTCGAATGTAGCAGGCACGGGCTTGGGCGCGCTGGCGTTTGAATTGAGTTCACTTTGTGGATAAATAAACCGCCACGGGAGCATTGTGCCATTGTTGGGCGTGAGCTTGATGCCATACGCTTCGGTACGGGTACGGCGCTCATCATCCCAACCCAGATGCTGCCCGTAGAAAGAGACATAGCGTTCTTCCAGAATTTCCCGTAGCAGGGCGTTATCGGCTGTAATACCATCAGCATTTTCAATGCCCCCGGCCGCAAAATCGGCCGCTACGTACGGTTCATATTTGTACGTTCCCGCTGTTAGATAAGCGGCATTGATATAGCCGCCTGTGTTCAGGAAAGCCCGGTAAGCATTCAAATGGCCCAACGCCGTGGCGAAACCTTTGCCCGAACGCAAGGCTGATTCTGCCAGCGTCAGAATATTTTCCGAATACGTAACGAGTGGAAAACTAGCCGTTTGAGCATAGAAGCCCGTTGTACCGGTCGTATTCGGTTCGATTTTGCCGGGGCTATTGACGCCAACTTCCAGGTAATAAAACTTGAACCGAGCCGTTTCAATGGTTTTTGCATTATTTCTGTTCTTAGCGCTGGTCGGATTCAACAAACCAACAGCATAGGCACCAACGGCATTTATATCGCCGGTTCGCGAACTGGCCAGAAAGGAAAAATACGCATTCTGGTTTACGTTGGCCGTGTTGCCGTGTGGCGCATAAAGCGAATTGGCGTAAACGCTAACGCCACTCTGGGATGCCGTATAAGCGGCATCATACTGCTTGGTATCGGTCAGCAACCGAGCCTTCAACGTATAGGCAACCTGCGTCCATTTAGCCGCATCGCCGGCAAAGTGAATATCTTCCGCCGTAACGGTACCCACACCCGATTTCAGATCGGCAATCGCATCGTCCAGTAGCGCGAGTAGTTTCGTGTAAACCGTTGCCTGTGGTTCAAATGCCGGGCTGGGATATTTGACAATATCACCGGCCTGATCGAATGGAATGTCGCCCCAGAGTTCAGTTCCGGTCGCTAAGGCATTGGCACGCAACACTTTGGCAATACCAACTAATTTACGATTGCCGAGTGCTGTTGCCTGATCAATGGCGAGTAACGCATTGGCATTTGTTGCCTGATAAACCAGATTCCAGTCGGCATCGTAGACACCCGCCGTTACATTGTAGTTATAATAATCCAGCCATTGGCGGTCGGCCCCGGAGGCATAGCCATCCCAGATGCTTGTCAACCGGCTGGCCATACCTTCCTGAGTCGCCATATTGGCGATTTCAGCCCCGGTCAACAGCAAACTGGCCGTTGACTTGGTTGGGTTATTGGGGTCTACGTTCAGGTTCTCTACGATAGACGTACAGGAAAGAAACTGGAGACCAAGCAGAACGGAGAAAATGGACTTATATATTCGCTTCATGATAAAGAGTCTTCGGGAGAATTAGTAATTGATTTTCACACTGAAAAGCAGTGACTTGGTATTCGGGCTGTTGAAGTAGTCCTGGCCCCGTGAGTTACTGGCTCCGTTAAGTGCCGTTTCCGGATCAATACCGACCATTTTAGTCCACAGAACAGGGTTACGACCTGTTACGGTTACGTCGATAGATTGTAATTTAGTTTTCTGACGGAATTTCGGTGAACTGATCGAATACCCTACCGAAATCTCCCGTATACGGGTCCAGCTGGCATCGGTGATAAACTGTTCGACCAAAGTGCTGAAACCGCCCCCAATTGAGGTGTAATAGGACTGATCGAGCAGTACCGGGCCCGCGCCAAAGTCTTGGATATTACCCCGAACGGTACTCCCTGCCGCAATGGTTTTGCCCGCGTAGTTTTTCAGATCCTTCGTTAGCGTTACGTCGTTGCCAACGTCGGCATGCGTGCCAAAGTTATAGAGAACTCCTCTGGTGCCATTATAGAAATCGCCACCCTGGAAGGTCTCAAATAGGACGTTTAAGGAAAGTTTCTTATAGGACAGGTTGGTGCCAAAACCACCGCGATAGTCTGGGTTCGGGTCGCCAATAACGCCAAATTGTGGAGCCACTTGTGGAAACCCATTGGCGTTGAGATTTAGCGCGCCTGTCTCCGTTCGCAGATACGTACCCCCGTAGAGCGATGACATGGCGTAACCCACTTTGGCCACGGTGCTGGCTGTACTGCTGAAGCCCCCGAGCGTAATAATGTCCGTTCCGGCAAGGTTGGTCACGCGGTTGATATTCCGGCTTACATTGCCAAAGACGTTCCAGTTAAATCCTTTTTTATTCAGGATGTTGAAATTCATTTCAAACTCCCATCCTTTGTTGGTCATCGAACCAGCATTGGTGTATTTCGAAGTATAACCCGTTGAACCAGCTGCCGCTACGTTTAACAGCAGATTGGTAATTTCATTCGAGTAGTACGTGAAGCCTGCGGTCAACCGGTTGTTTAAGAAGCGAAGGTCGGCTCCTACTTCATATTCTGTCTTCCGTTCGGGCTGCAAAAATGGATCGCCCTGAGTGGCATTGCGCACATAAGCCCCGTTGCCATAGCCAGAACCACTGAGTGGGTTAGCCCAACTGCTGAACGAAGCATTTACGTAGGTGGTAGTGTTTCTGTAAGCATCGGGCTGTACGCCCACAGTACCAAAAGAAGCACGCAGCTTACCGAATGACAGGATTTTGTTATCGCGTAGCATTGGCAGTTGCGTAAACTGCCAGGCCAGATCGGCAGACGGGTAATAGAAGGTCGACTTTGTCTGACTACCGAAGGTAGAACCTGATTCGGCCGCTACCGATGCGTTGACATACAACTGGTTATAGAATCCCAAATTCAGGGTCGAATAGAGACGGGCCATCCGGCGGTGCGTGGATGTCCGATATGGCGCATCGTTAGACGTCAGCGAATTACCGAAATTGGCGGGGGCATCCGGAATAATGAACGTGTTCATCGTTCCGCCTAAATTGAGGTATTTCCGGTCGTTGAGGTTAAACCCGACAATTAACGTGCTGGTGATATTCTTCCCGAAATCGCCAAACGCCCGGCCAATAATGTCGCCGTTCATCTCCGATTCTTTGTAGATAGCCTCCTCAAAACTTCCCAGACCGCTGTTTACTGCCGAGTTTACCGGGTAGTTTGTAATTCGGTGATCTGTGTTTGCATCAATACCCGCGCGGGCCGTTATGTCGAACCATTTCGATGGCGTAATGAGTACTTCAGAACTCATAATGAAGCGGTCAACTTCCGAGAAGTTGGTTAGCTCATTGATAGCCCATAATGGATCGTTATAGATTGGGTTAGCCAAAGCCCCTAAATAGTTTCGGTAGGAACGTTGCCGGTTTGGAATAGCGCTGGCCGTGGGCGAAGCGAAATAATTTCCTTTATAATCGCGGCTGTCGAAATCGGGTGCAGTACGTAAATAGCCGATATACAGCCCATTAACGCTATTACTCCGCTGAATTCGGTTTGATGTTGTTCGGGCGTAGGTCGCGTTGGTTGTCGATTTAATAACATCGTTAAACCGGCGTTCGGAATTAAACCGCAGGGTCGTTCGGTTATAATCGCTTTGCCCATTAATTATTCCTT
>CAXVWN010000047.1:0-5899 GCA_964263725.1 Spirosoma sp. | reverse complement strand
TTAAAGACAATCCGAACTTTACTGCCCGCTTTAACCTGGAATTGCTCGGGTGTGAATTTAAGTCCCGGTTTAGTGCCCAGCGTGATTGTGTAATCAGGTTCGCCCCACGAAGCAGGCATTTCGGTTACTCGTTTCATGGCGCTGGAGGCCGTTGCTTTCGTCGCCACTGGTTTCGTCAATTTCCCTTTCGTAGTGGTTGGCTTTGCACTTACCGGTGGGGCTGTAGATGTCGACGCCATAACCATTGCTGCGTGATCGTGCTTGGGGGCCACTTCGGCAATCGCCAGTTTTTCGCCGTCGGGTAGGTTGTTCAGCGTGTAATAGCCAACATTGTGCAATAAAGCTCTGCCATTGGCCGACCGTACACCACTCGTCGTGATTTCATGAATGTAGCCCAAACGCAGACTATCGACCACCAAACGAGCTTTCATACCGTCTTTCGATACAACAATACCACGAATAGGACAGCCGCCCCGGTTAATAACCGGACTGCCATAAGTAGCGTGGTATTTGTAGTTGAAGCCCGTCACTTTATACGATGCGGGATCAGCCGCCAGCTCCTGATCGACCGGCGCGGTAAATTCGATCTCAAAACCGTCTGGCATCGCGTGAATCGTTTTCATCTCGAAAGGCGTCTTACCGGTCCAGACAAGACGCTGCAAGCTGAACAATTCTTTACCCGTCGATGACCAGCCCCGGCTCGTCATACCCACGAACATGGACGCGTCGTGGCCCCACACCATTCGTAACACGCCGGATGAAAAGCCTTCGCGAAATGGAAATACAACACCTTGATATTTGCCTTTAACTTTCTCTAAATCAACACGTGACAGGATACTTTGACCCTGATCGCCAATGAACATCTGGTTCGCAAATGGGCCAAATTTCCCGTCTGTATTGTCAGTTAGTAAACCCGATGTGGAGATGCCCAGAATACCGTGTGGTAACCAAACGGCGGGTGCTTTCAGCGCCGTAAACCGCTTGGATACGTCGTAGAGAGGTTCGCCCGTATTAGGTACGTCCTGTGGCTTTATGGTTAGTGGGGAACCGGGTAAGCCTGTCCAGCGAAGGCTCTCGGCATTGCCCAGAAAATCGCCTTTTTCTACCTGCGAAATACGCCCTGAACCAACCCAGTCGCCCTGATTTTCGGTGTAAAAATAATCACCGGCTGCGTTGAAACCGTAACCGGCTGGCGAGCGCATCCCAGCCGCGAAGGGCGTCATTTTGCCCTCGGGGGTCAGTTCCAGCGTCCAGCCCCGCCAGGGAACCAGACTAACGCCATGCCCCAGACTGTTGCTCCAACCTACGTTCAGCGTCACCAGCATATTGCCGTTTGGTAAAAAGGTTGGTCCGTAGGAGTATTCGTGGTAATTACCCGACAATGGCCAGGAGTAAACTTTGTCGTACGAATCCGCTTTGTCGTCGCCGTCGGTATCGCGCAGGCGCGTGACTTCACTACGCTGGGTTACATAAATGTCACCGTCTTTATAGGTCAATCCCAGGGGCTCATGCAGACCCGACGCAAACCGTTTGTAGGTTGGTTTTTCGGTGCCGCTTATGGCAGGATTCGAGACTAACCAGACTTCGCCCCGGCGCGTACAAACCGCTAAACCGCCATCTGGCAATGTGGCCATGCCACCCACTTCCAGAATGATATCTTCGGGTACGGGCAATGAAATCAGTTTGTAGAAATCATTCTCCTTCTCGGGTTCCACTTCTGGCTTGGCCAGTCCTTTGGGAGCTGGAGCGGGTTGCTTACTGCTGGAACTTACGGGTTTTCCGTCTTTGGACTGAATCTGAGCCAGAGCGGGCAACGTACTAAAACAAGTCAGGCCCGATGCGATCAGGGCCGCCATTGCCAAACGATTTATGCTTTGATGAGATACGTTCATGATGATATTTTTCAGAAAATTGAGCCTTACCAAACAATTGAATACGTCACGACGCCAACCTTGTTTGTCGCTTTCACCGGCAATAACATTTCCTTTGTATTATTCGCCGTGCTACGAATAACGGGTTTTTCGGTGTTTGGCAGTTCGATAAAATACTGCTTGTCGTTGATCGCATACAGGCCATTTGGCAATATGGTAATGTCTTTTCCTTCGGCAACCCGGCACCAGATTTCTTTCGTTTCTGAGCCCGGAGTAACGGTAAACGAGTGGGCTAATTTTTTGCCGCCGTCCGTAGAGGCAAGCGATTCCCGCACACTAGCACCACCCAGCATATATTTGAACACTGGCCGACCTTCTTTGTCAACATCGTACCCCAGATTATTATAGGTAGCGTTGGAATCTGGCCAAACCGCATTTTGATCGGCGAGGAATGTAAGCGATGGTTTTCCGGGCAGCTCAATGACGCTTCCCAGCGGAACGGACAACTGCGTTTCGCCACGACCATGCCACATGGGCGTTGTGTCCAGAAAATTGCCCCGCCAGATTTGCAGAAATTCTCCTTTGCTAAGATCGACGGTGTAGTTGGCATCGTCTGGTTCGCCAACCGATATGGTGTGCGTATGCTTAATGCCGTGGTGATTGATAAAGCCACGTTGCATAATCGGCTCATCCTTAGCAATTAATAAAATTTCGCTAACCGCGTCCTCAATGCGAATGATTTGATTCAGCGGAGTATACTGAACACCGGGGCCTTCAATCGTCAGCAGTATGTCATTACTACGGGCGTACCAGAATCCGAAATTTTTATAATAATCCAGTTCAAACGGGAAATCGCCTGCTTCCAGATTCGTGGTAATCGTAGCGAAATTGTTGTCCTTTCCCGTAATCGTTAATAGTTTGTTACCG
This sequence comes from Spirosoma sp., assembly GCA_964263725.1. GTDB lineage: Bacteria > Bacteroidota > Bacteroidia > Cytophagales > Spirosomataceae > Spirosoma. The sequence goes on along the minus strand of CAXVWN010000047.1, from coordinate 3,101 downwards.
GCAATCAGCAGCTCGCCCGCTCCATTCGGATTGGTTGGCAATGTCTCGTTTGGAATAAAACGTAACGTTAGGTTTAACAGGTATTGGCCGGCGCGGGGAATGTGGATTGTACCGGTAATTTTTCCACCAAAATTATCGCGGCTCCCCGGAGCCTGGTGAGCCAGAATCTCAATTGGCATTTCCCGTTTTGGCGTAAGTGCGTTGAAATCGTCTACCGACTTGAACTTACCATCGTATGATTTCAGGATAAGTTTTGATAGCGTAACTGACTCAATACCATACGATTTGTAGTTGACGTTCCGAATCGCTACAGGGCCATGATCACCCTGAATCATGAGCGGCCCGGTTGGCTTTTCATCCTGAAACGCAGCCGCCCGCGTTGGTCCCGTTACTTCAATGTTTTCGTGGATTATAACGCCATTCTGAATCACCTTTATAAACTTGGCATTGGCTGTTTTCTCGCCTTTCTCGTTGAATCGGGGTGCCCGAAACACAATTTTAAGGTGCTGCCAGAGCCCCGGTGCTTTACTCACATTCTGCGATGGTGGATGACCCTCGTAGCCTTTGCGGCCTTCAGGGCGGCTCTCGTCCCAGCGTTCATAAATAGATCCGCAATCGGTTGATTTTGGATTTTTTACACCCCAGCTATCGAACAGTTGAATTTCATAACGCCCTTGCAGATAGATGCCCGAATTGGAGCCTTTCTCCATCATGAAATCCAGTTCCAGCTCAATGTCGCCGTGTTCCATCTTGGTAAACAACTGATCTTTACCTTTCCCTGAGAGGTCATTGACCAGCATACCCGTTCCTGGCTTTGTCGTCGCTTTGCCATCTTTGTTGATGTCGTAAAATACATCACCAACTAATTTCCAATTGCCTCCAGTTGGCTTAAAGTCGTTGAGATTTTGAAGGTTAAGCGTTGTATAAGGTAATTCATTGTTTTGTGCCGATATACTAAATGTATAAAGCAACAGGCACAAAAGGTACCAACAGGCAGAACGTTGCATAAATAGTGAATAAAAAATGATTTTTCTACCCCAAAATTAAGTTTTACTAAGGAGTATTGACAATCAAAAGAGTAAAATCATGGCGCATATTAAATAAAACCTGTCAACGCTTCTACCTACTTGGTTAATGACTTCCGTTTTCAATAAAATACATATCCAATCTGTCAGCTTCTTATAGCCGGTTACATCTTGGTTACTGTACGGGTTGACCATTACTAAACTCCTTTTTTCATCCTACTATCGAGGGTGTTTAAACTTTCGGATTTACCCTGTTACTATGGGCTTTTTGTCATGCTGAGGAACGAAGCATCTTCGGGGAAGGCTATTTTTTGTTATGTCCGAAGATGCTTTGTTCCTCAGCATGACAAAAAGCCTATATTCTGACTTGGTTTTAAACGTCTGAACAGCTTCATCATCTGAAATGCTCCTACAGCGCAGGGTAAGATTAAAATTTATGAAATTTAATTTCTTCTTAATTGACAGTATTATATTTTGAATAATATATTATTTTGTTGTATAATAAGTAGAATACGGTAAAATTGTGAAAATTATATATTGAGATTTATGTGATAAGCAAAATACCTCTTTATATTTGAATGTAGTTTTCAGAACTATAAATTGACCAATTAAACGATGTACCTGATTCAGAACATATTCAATGAAGGCGTCGACAGCATTTCCTGCAAGGGAGGATTGTTATAGGCCATCTCTCAGAATTAAGTTTAACAGGCGTTCGAGATAGTTTTAATCCAGTCCTTAATAAGAACGGGAGCTACTAGTCATCTATACCACCAGCTTATTTTTTCAAAATACTCCGACGGGCCACAAATAACCTGTCTTGGATAAGTATTGTCTTTTCTACCTTTTTTATCTACAAAAACAATCAAACAGTAACCAATAGTCAACTGCTAACGCTAATCTAATTATGAGAAAGGTACGTATACGCTTACTGGTACTTCTTATTATGTGCCTATCGGGATCCTTGTTTGCTCAAACCCGAGTGATAAAAGGGATTGTTACATCTGGAGAGGACAATGGAACCCTTCCCGGTGTGAACGTGCTCCTGAAAGGAACCTCAATTGGCGCGTCGACCAATGCGGAAGGCGCTTATTCATTTACCCTGCCACCGAACGCAGGCAAGAATGCAACCTTGGTTTTCTCATTCATTGGTACCGTTACTCAGGAAGTAGTTATCGGTAATCAAAGTACCATTTCCGTTACGCTCAAACACGATGCAACGTCGCTGGACGAAGTCATTGTCAGTGCGTTAGGTTTCAAGGAGAACGCCGATAAACGGGGCGCTACGGCGTCGAAGATCGACGCTAAAGACATCGTTCGCTCGGGCGAGACGGGCGTTATCAACGGTATGTCTGGTAAAGCGGCCGGTGTTCAGATTACTAAATCAGCCGGTGATCCCGGCGCTGGTTCCTACATTCAGATTCGGGGTCAAAACACAATCACCGGCTCTACGCAGCCGCTGGTTATTGTTGATGGTATTCCCATTAGTAACTCGACTCTTGGCGATGGAGCCGCGGGTGTAACACAGCAATCCCGCCTGAATGATATCAACCCCGAAGATATTGCTTCCATGCAAATATTAAAGGGTGCTTCGGCCGCAGCGCTATGGGGTTCACGGGCCGCCAATGGTGTAATCGTCATCACAACAAAAAAAGGGGCAAACAGTGATAAAGTGAATATCTCCTACAGCTCCACCGTTTCGTTCGATACGCCTAACCTGTTACATCCTTTGCAAAATACGTATGGCCAGGGGTCAGACGGTGTGTATAACCCAACCGTTGCCAATTCGTGGGGCGACAAAATTGCCAATCGGGCCGGGGGCGCCGATGCCGTCAACATGAACGCCGGACGTTTTGAGTCTTATTCGGGGAAAACATACTACCCAATTCTTACCAAAAATTCGCAACAAACTTATCTCAACGAGCGAAAGGACGCTGTGTTTCGGACGGGTACTTACATTGATAATAACCTGTCTATCAGCGGTGGTAATGATAAAGGGAATTTTTACCTGAGCATAGGCGACCTGCGTCAGAAAGGAATAATTAATGGGCAAAGCGATTATAACCGAACGACCCT
>CAXVWN010000046.1:0-26082 GCA_964263725.1 Spirosoma sp. | reverse complement strand
CTTGTTCGGGATTGTTGCCTAATCGAATAATCGTTAATTCGCCGGTTGCCGAAATAACGAAAATCTCCAACGGCCCGCCCGCATAAAAATGCCATATTTCATCGGAGGTAATCCGATGAAAAGCTGAAACGTGATGACTTTCAAGTAGAAAATAAATAGCGGTGCAAAATGAACGCTCCCCGCGAAACCGGCCTGGCAAAGCCGATTGCGAAATTGATTCGGTTGACCGATAGGTTTCGGCAAAATAGCCGCCCTCTGGATGAGGCTGCATAGCGAACGCTTGAACGTAGTAGGCGGCAGTCATAAACGTGAAAGGGGGAAAGAACGAACGAGCGAAGACTAATAACGCGAAACCATACATCGCGTTTTTAGTCTTCGCTCGTTCACTTTTGAGATTTATTGTGCGGCTTTTACAACGGTCAGAAAATCAGCCGCCTTAAGCGAAGCGCCACCAATAAGGCCACCATCTACATCGGGTCGAGCAAAGAGTTCGGCTGCGTTTTGGGCATTGGCACTGCCACCATACAAAATTGTTATGTCCTGAGCCACCGCGTCACCATATTGACCGGCAATGTGCTGCCGTAATTCAAAGTGCATATCCTGCGCCTGTGCTGACGAAGCGGTTAAGCCGGTGCCGATAGCCCAGATGGGTTCGTACGCAATGACGACGTTCGCAAACGACTCAGCAGCCAGATGAAATAAGCCTTCTGTAATTTGGTCCTTCACATAGCCAATATAATCACCGTTCTCGCGCAAGTCCCGGGATTCTCCGCAGCAGAAAATAGGCTTTAATCCATTGGCGAGAACAATATTTACTTTCTCGGCTAGTTGAGCATTGGTTTCTTCAAAATACTGACGCCGTTCGCTATGACCCAGAATAACGTACTCAACGCCAATGGATTGGAGCATCGGCGCCGAAATCTCTCCTGTGTAAGCACCTGACGCTTTTTCGTGGCAGTTCTGTGCACCCAGCGAAACCTTACCACCGGCTGTAATATGTTGCCTTGCCGTAGCCAGATAGAGAGCGGGTGGGCACAGTACCACCTCAACATCACCCGTTACTTCAGCTTTCACCATATTGATTACTTCAGCCAGCAAGACGTTCGCTTCTTCGGCAGTTTTGTTCATTTTCCAATTACCGGCAACAATTTTCTTACGCATAATCAATTAATAATGAGATCAAAACAAGTTTTCTAAATCATCAGAAACATACAGTTTCTTTGTCAAACAGGGGCGAAATTAGAACATTTAAACTGAACACATCGCCCGCGTAGTACTAAAATTTGTTTAACCTCTCACATGCTTGTAAAACCATTCATGAGTGCCGTAAACCAATCACTAAATTATTGTGTTATTTGGATAAAAAAATGCGTAATTTTAATGTAACACAACGACAATGATATGAAAACGCTGGTATTGATAATCGGGCTATTAGGCACCTGTGCGGTTTCGCAGGGAGAGGATCATCAGCGTACACCTGATAAAGACCGGTATGGATTTTTCATTTCCGGTAATCAATCCTGGACACGTATTCCATTTCAGCTTCATTCTAACCTAATTATAGTTCCGGTACGCATCAATGAATCGGATACGCTCCAGTTTATTCTGGATACGGGCGTCAGCAATACCATTATCACTGATCCCAGCGCTTTTAAGAAAAGACCGCTGACGCTGACACGCAAAGTTAAGATCAGCGGTGCCGGTGAGGGCGGTAGTCTGACGGCTTCCATTGCCATTGATAATACCCTAATGATGGGCGGTTTGCGGGCAGCACACCATAATTTAGTTATCCTGGATGAAGATATTTTAAAACTATCAGAATACGTGGGCACTCCCGTACATGGTATTTTTGGCTATGAAATCTTTGCCAATTTCGTCGTAAATATTGACTTTCAACGGCGTGAGATAACGCTAATGAAGCCGGATAAATATACTTACAAGAAGCGCAAGGGCGACCGATATCCTATAACTATTCAGGATACAAAAGCGTATACAGATGCTCTGTCTGTATTTGATGGCGACAAGAATTTGCCTTTGCGGGTCGTGTTGGATACGGGTGCGGGACACGCCCTTTTGCTTGACCGCTCGCGGAGTACCGCTCTGATGCCAATGCCTGCAAAAAGCATTCGGGCGCAACTGGGCCGTGGTCTGAACGGGGTAATAAATGGCTGCATGGGACGAATCCAGAAAGTTCGGTTTGGCCGTTATGAGTTAGATAACATTCTGGCGTCGTTCCCTGACAGTACGAGCTTCGGTATGAAGCTCGTCGATATGCCCGAACGGCAGGGAAATGTTGGTTGTGAGCTGTTACGTCGCTTCAACGTTACGTTTAATTACCCGGAACGCTACATTGTCATGAAGCCCATAAAACGGCTTATACGGGAGAGTTTCGAGCATGACATGAGTGGCATGGAGCTGCGCGCCAAGGGCAACCAATTCCGTAATTACTATGTAGAAAAAGTTGTTGACGGGTCCCCGGCCGATAGGGCAGGATTAAAGGAAGGTGACGAAGTGCTATTCGTCAACAGCAACGCGGCCAGTGATCTGACCGTTAGTGACATATACAAAGTATTTCAAAAGGGAGAAGGCAAAGAAGTATCCATGTTAGTTCGACGCAATGGCCAGATAATTATAACGAGCTTTGTGTTGAAGCGACTGATTTAAGCTTCACCCGATTTAGGAATCGGCGAAGAGATTACTCCATCCGTTCCAGCTTGAACCGGAATGTAGTGCCTTTCTCTACTTTGCTCATTACCGAAATTTTGGCCTTATGGGCGTTCAGGATGTGCTTTACAATGGCCAGCCCCAGCCCCGTACCACCCCGGTCTTTAGAGCGACTTTTTTCGACTCGGTATAAGCGTTCAAAAATCCGGCTCAGGTGTTCTGGCGGAATCCCCGGCCCATCATCGCGGATAGATACAATCATGAATTTCTTGTCGTCATCTAAACTGACCAGCACCCGACCATTTTCGTTACCATATTTAATTGCATTTTCAATTAAATTGGTCATTACCTGAATAATCCGCTGTGAATCGGCTTTTACCCAAACGGGGCCTGGGAGTGAGCTTTTCAACTGAAGTGACGTCTGCTTACTATGGGCGATTTTCTCTAGCTGCTCAAAAACTTCCTGCGTAACATGAGCCAAATCGACCCGCTCAAAATTCATTTTTACCTCCCCGGTCTCTAACTGAGAGAGTGCTACCAGGTCTTTTACTAGCGCGTCGAGACCGTCAAGGCTTTTGGCTGCTTTAGACAGAAATTTATCGCGTACCCTTTCGTCGTCAACAGCGCCGTCGATGAGGGTATGAATAAAGCCCTGAGCGGCAAAAATGGGCGTTTTTAATTCGTGAGACACATCGGCCAGGAACTCCCGCCGAAATATCTCCAGCCGCTTCAATTCGTCGATTTCCTTCTGTTTCTTCGCGACGTAGACAAAAATCTCATCGTTCAGTTTTTTAAACGGATTGGTGTTTTTGATGATTGATTTTCGGGAGATGTTAAAGTCGCGAATCTTCAGTTTATGAATGGTTTTATACATCTTCGTCACCTCACGAAATACAAGAAGTTCGATAGCGTAGAAGACCAGAAAAAACGAAATAATGAACGACGAAATGCCGACCACGAATAGCATGGTACTCGTAACACCCTCCACAAACGTCAGAAACGCCAGCGTCAGGGCCGAAATCAGGCAGGCCAGTAAAAGCGCAATAAGACGGGGACTTAAGGACATTTGGCAAAGGTAGAAAAGCGAAAGAGTGAATGAGTGAAAGAGCGAAAATGGTTATCGCCTGTTTTGCTTGCCCCAGCATATCGCTCATTCACTCTTTCGCCTTTATTCATTCTGGTCGGTAAACATATAGCCTACACCCTTAAGCGTGCGTATATGGGTCTCGCCAATTTTTTCGCGGAGTTTACGGATGTGTACGTCCACCGTTCGCTCGAGCACGTAGATGTCGGCACCCCAGATTTTCTGTAATAATTCTTCCCGACTGCATACTTTGTTAGGATGCTGGGCCAGAAAAAAAAGTAATTCAAATTCCTTCTTGGGCAAAATCACCGATTTATCATTCTGAGTAACCGAATAGTTTTTTCGGTTAATGATCAGTTCGGCAATGTTAATTTGTTCACCGGGATCAGATTTCTGGGCTTCGCGCCGAAAGAAAGCGTTAAGACGGCTCATCAGAGCGCGGGGCTTAATCGGTTTGGTAATGTAATCGTCGGCGCCAACGTCAAAAGCCGCCACTTCAGAATATTCTTCTGATCGGGCTGTTAAATAAAGAATGTATGTCTGACGCAATTCCGGGATATCTCTTAGTTGCCGACCAGCCTCAATGCCATCCATGTACGGCATCATAATGTCGAGCAAAACTAATTCAGGCAAGTACGTCTTGGCTATCTCGACGGCTTTACGGCCATCGGTTGCCGTACGGACATCATATCCCTCTTTAACGAGGTTGTATTCGAGCATCTCTACGATATCAGCGTCATCGTCTACGACTAAAACGCGGTGTAAAGGTTGAGCAGCTTTGGCAGCACTCATACGGAGCGAGGTTGGTGAGAATGTTTTACCCTGTTGGTAAGTTGCCAGATCATTGGCAGGCCGAAGTTACACGGCTTATCCACAACGTTACGAACCCAGAATGCAGACTTAACAATAACTTAACAGTTCACCTGTACCTTTCAGGGTTTGTTGTTGACTGAAAATGAGTTTATTAATTCACAGTTAAGAAACGTAATCATACTGAACAAAGCGTAAACTAACGGGTTGGTTACACTAAGAGTTGCTTCGAACATAAAAGAAAATAACGACTAAAAGCTGAAATTGTCTCTACTTATACTATGAATATTCGCGCCCGGGAAGTCGAACTCCCTTCTTATGCTAAACTTGTATGTGTGCTGCTCTCATTAGTCATTGTTGTATATGGGCTGCATACATTACAGGGATTATTGATTCCGTTAGTTTTTGCCATTCTGTTTTCCGTTTTACTATTTCCACTGGTCCAGCGGCTCGAAAAATGGCGAGTGCCGCGAATCGTGGCTATTATAGTATGCCTACTATTAGCGCTGGGAGTGATAACGGGATTATTCTGGGGTATTTCGATTCAAATTAGCAGTTTTTCGGAAGTTATACCAAAGTTCGTTCAGCGAGGAAGCGAATACATAAACAGCATTCAAACATTCGCCGATAAACATTTGAATATAGATCGTCAGCGGCAAGTTTCTGAGGTGAAAAAATACCTTAGTCAGGCTTTGGCGGAAGGCGGTACCATTCTGACAACCACACTGTTGGCTACGACCAGCATCATTACTAATCTATTTCTGATATTACTGTTCGCCTTTTTTTTCTTACTCTATCGCGACTTTTTCCGCTCGTTTTTCTATAAAATATTCGATGATACCCGTCGGTCTAAAATTGATGATGTATTGACGGGGATTTACGAAGTTGTGAAAGATTACCTCGCCGGATTAGTGCTGGTTATTCTCATAATTGGTACGTTGATGACCGTCGGGTTGCTTATTCTGGGTGTCGATTATGCTGTGTTTTTTGGCTTTTTTGGGGCAGTTCTGGTGCTAATTCCTTATTTCGGTATCTCTATGGGATCATTATTGCCAGCCGCTTACACGCTTGTTACGCAGGATAATCCTGTTAAAGCGTTGGGTGTGATTGGCATTTTCCTGTTTGTGCAAACCCTGGAAGGAAACTTTATTACACCCTACATCGTCGGCTCTAAAGTCAGCATAAATCCACTTGCTGCTATTATCGTCCTGATTTTGTGGGAGAACGTCTGGGGTTTACCGGGCCTTGTACTCGCCTTACCCATGACGGCCATTTTAAAAGTTGTTTTCGATTCAGTCGACGCGCTGAAACCCTACGGTTTTGTTATCGGCGAAGCTGAAAAGCCCCGACCACCCATAAAAAATCTACAGGAATTAGCAGACCAACTGCCCAAACGAGCGAAGAAAGTGGGCAAAGTAGAAGAGAAAAATTAATGATTGAGTGAATAAAATTCGCGTCAGCTATTCAACCACTCAATCATTCTATCATTAAAAATTAAGCGGATCAAGGTTTTTGAAATGACCATTCAGACTTATACGCTGCTTGGTCCGCTCCATATCCGACACAACCGGCAGTACATTGTTAAGGTGCTGAATCAAGAAAAGTTGGCGTTCAGCTTCTGTTTCGAGAGTCAGTAGCTCGTATTCCTGCTCAACAGATAACCCAACTTTATGAGCAACTCGATAAGAAAAGTTTTCGGTCGATGGCGCGTAATCGGTCTCAATTTGTAAGAGCGTATAGAGCCGTTCCAGCCGTTCGGTCAGGGCTGAGGAGTGTGCACTGAAATTATCGCTGGGTGCAACCAATTCCACTTCGCCACCAGCATAGAGTTTTCCGGGTACTGGATTCTCGAAATTCACTAACCGAAACACACCTAAACCCTTGGATTTAATGTCCATTCGTCCATCGGGATAGCGTTTGTGCAGCGTAGTAACGTGCATTTCGGTACCGTAGCCGGGCAATTTATTATTAATAAAAGCTGGAATGCCAAACGTCTGTTCATTCTCCAAACACTCATCAATGAGTTGCCGGTAGCGTGGTTCGAAAATATGCAGATTCAAATCCTCTCCAGGATAGACAATTAGGTTGAGCGGGAACAGAGAAAGCGTCTTTTCCATAACGTCGAAAAGGTACGATTTTTTAGTTAAAAACCGCATTTGACTCCACAAAACGGATGTTTCTTGCCCGTGCTTCGGCATAAATTGAATCGGCAAGATGGCCCATTCCGGTAACGTCTGACATGCAATCGGTCACGACCACTACTTTCGGAACTAACTCCGGTGCAAAGTCCAGAATTTGTTTGAGACTGTTGGCAACGCAGTGCGATTTTGCTTCGCCCATTAAGTATATAGTGTCGAAACGGGCTAAATCGGCAATCAGATCCGTGTTGAGCTGCGTCTCGGGAACAGATGGATCTGGGACCTGCGCCCGAAAAATCCCGAAGTGTTCAGATAATGGATACAATCCTTTTTGCACAGCCACATAATCTGTATCACGCTGGCGGGACCAATCCTTGAGCGCGCTCAGCAAGGTGTCATGTAGGGCAGCCCCGCGTGAGCCAATCAAACAGTGTTCGGGCCAGATGAAATGGATAAACTGCCCATCGGCCTCAAGATCATGAATATAATTGAGCGCTTTGTCCGCCGAAAATCGGGGTATCCACCGACCCGTATCAACATCTTCACTCGTAATTTGTGTGAATGGCGAGGGATGGTTTCCATTGGCGTCGTGCCAGAATAGAGGATGGGCAATGTCTAACACATGATGCGTATCGAGGGTAACGACAATGTGGTCAATCTGAGCGGCATGGTGCTGGATGAGATCGGCTATTCGGTCGATGTCCTGTTCGGCTCCCGGCACAAAGAGAGAGCCTTCCGGATGGCAGAAATCAACTTGAGCATCAATAATCAGAAACGCGTTTTTCACCAGGTATGTAGTTAAGACTGTGTACTGAAGTGTCTGCACAGTACGGCTGGAATACTAAAAAGTAAAGTGAAATTAAGGCAAAAAAGGTTGGAAAGAAGATGAGAGTAAATCAAACATCGCTCGATAATGGATTGTAAATCGAAGATCGTGCCCTTTTTCGTTACTTTGAGGTATGAATTATAGTGAACTCCAACTGCGCCTGTCGCCCGATTATACCGATATTCTCACGGCCGAACTGGCCGAACTTGGTTTTGAGTCATTTGTTGAAACCGACGAAGGCCTGAATGCCTATATAATCGAGCCTGATTTCGATGAACAGGCTTTACAGGAATTGATTGCTAAATACGCCAGTCAGACAGCAATAGCCTATGAAGTCAATTCGTTAGAAAAACGGAACTGGAACGCCGAGTGGGAGCGAAATTATGAGCCGATAGAAGTGGCGGACCAAGTTCGGGTCCGGGCATCCTTCCATGAGTTGGATGCCCGGTTTCGTTACGACATTGTTATCAATCCGAAGATGTCGTTTGGCACGGGTCATCATGAAACAACGGCCATGATGCTGGAGCAGCAACTTGGGCTCGATTTTACCGGAACAGCGGTGCTCGATGTTGGTAGTGGCACGGGTATTCTGGCAATTTTGGCGGCCAAAATGGGGGCAAAAAAAGTGCTGGCTTTCGATATAGAAGAATGGGCAGTTGAAAATGCCCGAGAAAATACGGAGCTGAACGGCTGTCCCCAAATCACCGTGTTTCAGGGAACGATTAACGATGTTGATTTGGCTAACCAATACGATATCGTATTAGCCAACATCAACCGGAACGTATTACTAGCTGAAATTCCCACCTACACAAGTTTGTTAACGAAAAATGGGCATCTGGTCGTTAGTGGTTTCTACGAGCACGATGCACCCGATATTGAGCAAAAAGCAGTGGAGGCCGGGCTGGTTATGACCAACCGGGCAACAACAAATCAATGGACTTCTTTGTCATTTTATAAACGTTGATGGGAGTGCTGATCAGATGAATTTAGAGGACTGGAACAAACGTAAAACAGTCCTATCTCACTAAATCCATTTAATCCGTATTCGCATTAGCCACCGGATATGAAGCGTATTTATTATAGTCTGATACTATTACTGTTAACGTTGACTGTTTCACTTGGTCAGGCGGTTCGGCTTTCCGACAAGCCCGAACAGTTTGTGGCCGAGGTGCAAAAACTGATGGCAACGGGTGGCCCGGTGGCGGTTCGGGCCGGTACAAATTTGCAGTCGCTCTGGTCGGAGAACAAACTGTCGGCGCAACAACAGGAACGCGTTATGGCGTTGAGTCGGAAGATGAACCAGAAACGGCTTCAGGCGGCTACACACTTTGTTCCGTTCTACGAAGCGCTCTACCTCACGGCACAGCAACAGCCAGCCGCCAACATTGACGGAGTTTTGACCATTGCCGAAAAACTTTTTGAGGCAAATGATCCCAAAGCATTTACCCGTAGCCTTGAAACTGCCCGGCGGTTTCTGGAACGGCATGAGTTATACGCCAGTGCTTATAATAAACTGTATGCTGCGGGCGGCACTTTCCAGTTTCGATATGTAGAGGGAGCGCAACCGTTGCAACCGGGCGCCGTACAAACACCTGCCGACTCCATTGCAGCCGCCAAAGCCGCAGCCGACCGATCGCGATTTGATGGGTGGGATACGCCCGCAATTGCAGACTCTACGCAACCGCGCGGTCTTCAATATACGCCTGCTCGTCGGCCAATTCCGAGTGTTTCGGGAGCCGTAATTACGTTGAAAGATGTGTCGCTGGCGATGACTGCGAATGGAGATTCGGCGGTCTTGTCAAATACAAGCGGTGATCTAATGTTGAAAGACGGCATTCTGGTCGGTCAGGGTGGCAAGTTTACGTGGGAAACGGCCGGTCGCCCAGACATTTTCGTAACGCTGAGCGATTACGCCCTCACAACGATGAATCCGCGCTTACAAGCTGACGATGTAACGCTGACGTATGCGGGTAATAAACCTATTAAAGGTGTATTTGAGTATGCAAGTCGGAAAAAGGGCAGCCCCGTAACCTATCCACGATTTATGTCGTGGCAAAATGATGTGAAACTGCCCGACTTGGGACCAGATATCGACTATCGGGGCGGCCTGGCCTTGTCAGGAACCCAGATGGTGGGCGCATCGGCGAGTGGACAACCGGCTCAGATAACTGTAAAATACAATGGGAAAACGGCTTTTAAAGCCAGTAGTCGCCGGTTCGATTTCAACGTTAACGAGGTAACTTCGCCTGCCGGAGCCCGCGTCGATTCAACACAAGTAGGATTGGCTCAATCGGGATTCAACACAACGGAACCGGCAAAATCGACCGCATCCAGTGCCCGCCCGCTGATCTCGGCTAGTTCAGCCTCGTTCGTGGGGTATATCGATGCTGATTCTATTACGCATCCATCAGTGAAATTTCGGTACGATAAGAACCAGCATATTGCCTGGCTCGACCGCGAACTGCACACCGATTATACCCGCGTTCCTTACTCCGATTCGTACCACAAATTTTACATCATGCCCGAAGTGGTACGATGGGATTTTCCCCGTCGGAAGGTGGATTTCTACCAGGTAGGCGCTAAACGCGAAGTACCGGTTCGGTTTGAGTCGTTCGATTATTTTCAACCCCAACGTTATGCTGACTTAACGGTTGATTATGGTTTCCACCCACTGCAAATCGTGGCCAATTACGTCTCGACCAAAAAGCAGCAGACGTTCTTAGATGACGATATTATCCAGTTTGCGAAAGTTAGTCCGGGTGCTCTGCGCGGGTCGTTAAATCGAATGGTGCTGGAAGGATATATTGATCGTGATGCCAAGACGGGTTTTATGCACCTGAGCCGAAAAGGAATACTTTATGTGCTGGCCTATGCCCAAAAACGCGACTATGATAATTTTCAGGTACAGTCGCTGTTTGCGTCAAATGACAGCACGAAAAATGCAACGATCAACCTGGATGATAAAATTCTGACTATTCGGGGAGTCAACAACTTTACCCTGTCTGATTCGCTAAAAATAGTTGGTTTCCCGTCTGACAAAATCTTGCGGGTTGGCAAGGGGCGGGCCTTTACACTAAACGGGCAACTCAAAGCCGGAACACTCCGGTATGCGGGTCGTGACCTTAAATTCGATTATGAAAAGTTCGGAATGACACTTAACAAAATTGACTCTATTACCTTCTCGTCGCAGAAACTGGCGGCTCAGGGGAAAGAGGGAGAGATTGGGGGTGACATTAAATATGAGAATTCCGGAACCGTTTATCTGGGCAGCGCCGACAATAAATCGGGGCGAATTGCGGGCAAGAAAACGACTCAGCGATTAGTTATGCCGGAGGGAATGACGGTCTATTTCAACCAACCTGTTCGCGGGAATATCATCTATAATCAAAAGGTCTACTTTAAAATTCCGGCGATCGACAATGACAGCCTCGGCAAGGGTGATATTTCGTTTATAGGAACGTTCTATTCCGATGGCATTTTCCCGCCTTTCAAAGCCGAACTTAAAACCATGCCCGACAATACGCTGGGTTTTGAGCATAAGGCTCCCGCAACGGGTTATCCGGTTTATAGCGGCAAAAAAGGCACGACTCCCTCGACAGTAAAATTTACGGGTGGGTTGACAATGGACAAGAGTGGATTACGGGCCGAGGGCGTCCTGAATCATCTAACGGCCAGCCTGAATACCAATGGTATGCTGTTCATGACTGATACACTGCTGGCCTCTGGCGAAAAAGGTGAAATTAAGGAAGGGCTAATAGGGAAAGCTTATTTTCCGCAGGTGCAACTGAATAATTACAGCCTGAAATGGTGGCCAAAAGCAGATAGCATGGTCATTACGACGCAGAAAAATAACTTTAATTTCTACAATGCTACGACAAATCTCGAAGGCGGTTTAGCCTTACGTTCGTCGGGTTTGTTTGGAAATGGAACCCTGCGTCGGAAAGATTCGGAAACGGTTTCCAACAGCATCAAGTTTAACAAAGAAGGATTCCTGGCCAGTAATGCCCAATTTAAAATCATTTCGGACAAAGAAGCGCCGGGAACACCCATCGGCAAACCAATTCTGTTAGGCAATGGCATCGACGTTGATTTTAACCAGACGAAAGCGATTGTCGGGCTGTCGATCAACAAAAAAGAAAGCTTGGACGATACCATTCAAGCCAGTATGGAGTTTCCCTTTGCGGCCTATAAAACCAGTATTAATCGGGCGCAATGGAACATAAATGCCAAGACGATCGCTATGAAAGGGGACGTTAAAACGTCAACATTCACGGCTACGGCCGACGAGCAGGAAAGGCTGACGTTCAATGGGTCCAGCGCGTTGTATGACGTAGAAAAACGAATGCTGAACATCAGCGGTGTGCCCTATGTTACATCGGCTGATGCCCGGATTTATCCCGACAAAGGGCTGGTGACCATTCGCCGTAATGGCGAGATGATGGCCCTGAAAAATGCCAAGCTGGAACTGGATACGATCAATCTGTTTCATCGGCTCAAAAACGGCAATATTCAAATACTCTCCCGAACACGCTTTGCGGGTGATGCTACCTATCAGTTTGCCACGGCAAAAGGCGATACGGCCAGTATTAAAATGGGTAGCTTCGAGCTGAAAGAAGCACCAATTGTGGCAACCGTTAAACCTGAAACACCTTCACTGACTGCCGATACGAAGAAAGCAAGCCGGAGAGAAACGCGGGGAAAACGCAATAACCTGTCAACCCCACTAACGACTTATTTTACCGTTGCCCGTGCTGAAGTCGACGAAATTGACAACTTGCAGCTAGCACCGAAAATGTTGTTTAAAGGCACCATTGCTATGCAGGCCCCTTCGCGGGATCTGGCAATGGATGGATTTATTAAGCCAGCCCTGAAAAAACGCCCGGACCTCGTTGGCGGCTGGATTCCGTTTAAGGAAAAGGTAGAGGAACGGCTGGAGGTGAAGGTGGACAAAGCCCTCAAGAACGAAGGCGGGCAGCAATTAGTAGCCGGTATTCATTTCCGAGTGGGCAATGCGGGCTTGTACCCAACGTTCCTGTCGCCGAAAGAAGATGCGAAAGACGATGATCTCTTTACGGCAACGGGCATTATGCGCTACGACGAAAAAGACAAAGTGTATCGGATTACGTCCAAGGGCAGTGATTTGGCTGCTGGTCAGCCCACCATAGCAACGCCCCCCGCCGATAGTACGAAAAATGATAGCACAGCCGTCAAGGTCGACAGTACCGCCAGCTTGGCCAGTACCGACGAGGTGGACGTGGAGAATGCCTTCACCTTCAATGATGCCCGGGGGCTCATGACATTCAAAGGCAAGTTGAATCTATTGAACGCGGCTCCGCACGACTATTTGCTGGCATCCGGGTCGGCACGGATCAATATCGACAGCAGCCTGTACCGGTTCAATACATTGCTGGCCTTCGCGTTTCCCGTACCAGACCAGATTAGCGGCTTGATTTCCGATAAAATCGTGAAAGCGAATTTAGAAGAGAAAAACGATGAAGCCGCCGACGACGATCTGAATCGGCTGACGGATAAGTTATTACCTCTGATTGGTCAGCAGGCAGTGGATACTTACCGCGTCAAAGCGCAGAACCAGCATGCTCCGCTTAGTCAGGCGTCGCCTAAATTAAATGCCATGCTGGTACTCGCTAACGCCAATATGCGGTGGTCCAATAAGTTTAACGCCTTCTATAGCATAGGCCGGTTAGGCGTGTCGAACATGATGGCGACGGATATCAATGCGCAGATGGATGGGTTCATCGAAATCAGAAAAACGGGCAATGGCGATGAGGCCAGTATCTACCTCGAATCGTCGCCCGATGTTTGGGTTTTCTATGATTTCAAGCCGGGCAGTACACCAACCGCGTTAGGTCAGTTGGCTATTGTTACATCAGAACAGGACATCAACGACCGATTGCTGGCAGGGTCTAAAAACTCGGCAAAATCGACCATTGAGATCGTAGCGGCTACGGTTGACGAGAAAGCTCTGTTCGTTGATCGGTATCTGGACCAGTATAAGACGAAAGCGAAAGCTGCTCCGAAGCCGAAAATACAACCTGGACAAAAGGTGGTGAAGGAAGAGAAAAAGAAGGACGAAAAGAAAAAAGATAAAGAAGCCGAGAAAGAAGGGTTTTAACTGCGTTTTTTGTCATGCCGACGACGTGTCTTTGTTGGCGTGGCAAAAAACTGGTTATTACTGTTTGATGAAAACCCTCTGGCGCGACCTGCGCGATCATCTTCGCACCGACTTCCGGCCTGACCTCTACGCGGCAACGGCTCTTTGGGCCGTATTGCTTTTGACGGCCAATGCCTATTTCGATATTGAAGATTCGTACATCGACTCGTTTCAAGGCAAACCCATCTGGCCTGTTTTATATTTCGGGCTATACGCGACTGCGTATTACGTTAGCGTTGGGCTTTGGACGCATTTCCACCGTCGGCCCGATATCTGGCGGAGCCGAGAATTCTGGCTTCGAAGTGGAACCGCGCTGATCTTTTATTCGCTTTACGCTGGTTTTTACGGGCACAGTAATTGGAGTCGCCAACTGTTTGATGGGCAGATTTATGTGTTTGCCTACTATTGTCTGCACAACCTGCAATCTGTGCTGACGATTGTGCTGCCGTTATACCTGTTTTATAAATTTCTGGACCCGTATCCAAGTCATTTTTATGGTATGGTTCCAAAGCGAAAAGGTCTGGTGTTGTACGCGATTCTGCTGGCCCTGATGATTCCGCTTATCACTCTGGCATCGTTTCAACCTGATTTTTTACAATCATACCCAACTTACCACGATACCAACGCCAACGAGTTTTTTGGCGTGTCCGAATGGGTAACAGCCTTGGTTTATGAGCTTTGCTACGGCTGGGATTTTGTGCCAACAGAACTCCTGTTTCGGGGATTTCTGGTCATTGGTATGAGCCGGGTGCTGGGGCGTGGAGCGGTATTGCCAATGATTATATGGTACTGTTCAGTTCACTTCGGGCGCCCGTTAGGTGAGGCAATCTCCTCGTTGTTTGGCGGTTATTTGCTGGGTGTGCTGGCCCTGAGTACGCGTAGCATCTGGGGCGGCTTACTCATTCACATCGGCATCGCCTGGGGCATGGAAATTGCGGCTTTTTTGCAGGGCGTGAAGTGATAGGAATGAATCAAACAATCTCTGTACAGCTTCATTATCTGTTTTGAACACTTAATTGTCCGAAACGGCGAAAATTTCTGAATTATCCTAACAACTTGTGGAGTAAGACTTTAGTAAAGCCATCTTTTGGCTTTGTTCTAAACTCATACGTATGAAAAATAAGCTCTGGATACCGGGCTTGATTGCTTTTTCCATGCTGGTCGTTACGTGTAAAGTCGCTCAGCAAACCCCGCAGGATAATGCAAAAAATACAGCCTCCGTCCCGACAGAAACTGTCCCGACGTTTGTGTCTAATCCATCGCCGGTTCAGTTAACACCTGAGCAGAGTTTGCAGGCTTTTCGTGTGCCCAAAGGCTATCATATGGAATTGGTTGCCAGTGAGCCGATGGTTAAAGAGCCGGTTGCGATAGCCTGGGATGGAAACGCTAAAATGTATGTAGCCGAAATGAGCACCTACATGCAGGATGTCGATGGGTCTAATGAGCACGACCCTGTGAGCCGGGTTATGCTGCTCGAAGACACTAATAATGACGGAAAAATGGACAAGAGTTCCGTCTTTATTGATAAACTGCTTTTGCCCCGAATGCTCTTATGCGTCGATCATGAGCTTCTGGTGAATGAAACCGATACTTACGACATTTGGAGTTATAAGGATACAAACGGCGATGGTGTAGCCGATCAAAAAAAATCTGTTTACCAGGTTGGCAAAAAGTCGCCCGGCAATCTGGAACACCAGCGCAGTGGCCTGGACTGGAATCTGGACAACTGGATTTACGTCACGGTTGACCCCGTACGGTTTCGCTATACAAAAAACGGCCTGAAAGTAGATTCGCTCCCCAGCGGATCGAACGGGCAATGGGGGTTAACCCACGATAATTACGGGCGTTTATTTTTCTCGCGGGCCGGTGGTGAAATCCCGGCATCGGGATTTCAGATAAATCCGATTTACGGCGGCCTTGAATTTCCGGATCAGTACAGCGAAGAATTTAATGCGGTGTGGCCAATCATGTCAACGCCCGACATTCAGGGTGGACTCCGTCGATTGCGTCTTCCCGACAGCACATTGAATCACTTTACGGCCAGCAACGGGCAATCTATTTTCCGGGGTGACAAACTCCCCGCCGATTTGGTTGGCGATTACCTGATTGGTGAGCCAGTGGCCCGAATTATCCGTCGCGCTAAAGTCATCAATACAAATGGGAAGCTAACGTTGGAAAATGCGTATAAACAACAGGAATTCATTGCTTCGACCGATATGAATTTCCGGCCTGTAAACACGTACACTGGCCCGGATGGCTGTTTGTACATTGTCGATATGAACCGGGGAATCATTCAGGAATCGCAGTGGACACCGAAAGGAAGTTATCTGCGGCCCCAAATTCAGCGGTTAGGATTAGACAAAAATGTACAACATGGGCGCATTTTTCGGTTAGTTCATGATGGCCTGAAACCGGGGCCAATGCCGCATATGCTCGATGAATCCAGCGCCAAACTGATTAGTTATTTAGATCATCCCAATGGCTGGTGGCGCGATAACGCGCAAAAACAACTCGTAATTCTGGGTGATCAATCGATTGTTCCAGTGCTGAAACAGATCGTATCGGGGCAGCAGGGTTCGCTGACGAAGCAACCATCTGCGCTTGGGCGGTTGCATGCTTTATGGACGCTGGAAGGTCTGGAGGCTATTGATAAAGACATTCTGTTTACGGCCATGAAGGACACAGATCCGCAACTGCGCCGGGCGGCAGTCTGGATTAGCGAACGTTATGTAAAACAGGACGATGCCCAGATAATCGACAAGTTGCAGGAGCTGAAAAGCGACCCTAACTACGACGTTCAGACACAGTTGGTTCTATCGTTACACACGAGCAAATCCGCTAAATCCAAGGTCCTTAAAAGCGAGATTCTGGACCAGAACGCCAACAATGAAATGCTGGCGAGCGCCCAAAAAAGCCTTCTAAAAAACGATGACGTCAAAACCTACGGACTCCGACTTGGCCGACTCGATGCTGCCGACCGAACACTGGTTTTAGCGGGTGCAAATACCTTTAAAACACTTTGTTCTTCGTGTCATGGTCCCGATGGCAAAGGCCTGGCCGTTGGGGGAAGTAGTATGGTGGCGCCCCCGCTATTCGGCTCGAAGCGTATTGTTGGTGATAAAGACGTGCTGATAAAAATATTGCTTCATGGTTTATCCGGCCCGGTTGATGAGAAAAACTACCCCGATGTTATGCCGTCCATGAGTGCAAATGATGACGAATGGATTGCCTCCGTTCTAAGTTATATCCGCTATGAATTTGGCTATACGGGCAATTTTCCGCCCACTCCACCCTCGGCTACTCCACGTCCTACCAATGGCGAAATACCACCGGAAGTGTTAAAACGGCGGAATTTCAAGCCGTTTGTAAAAGCCGATGAGGTCAAGAAAATTAGAGAGCAGACAACGGGCCGAACAAAAGCCTGGACGTTATCGGATCTCGAAAAAGTGGGCGACTGAGCGCTTTTCCTTGAACCCACTCTTGAGAACCACGAGCAGAGTAAGCACAAAATAATTTTAACCACAGAGGCATAAAGAACACAGAGTTTTCATACACATCCATTCTCTGTGTTCTTTGTGCCTCTGTGGTTAAAATTATTCTCTTTTACACTTGAATACTAATATTGGTCAACACCGGGTTAAAACCCGGCGCAAATGAAGAATGGTATCGTGGTGTCGGGTTTGAGAACCCGACACCACCAAAAAGGTAAAAGCGGGGTTGACCAACATTAATCATTAGAAAGTTATTAACTGTCTATCGAAACGGCTATGCGATTTTTGGGTTTCTTGGTCATCGGGTATGCAATGGGAATAATGGGAATCATTGCCCAGCCAAATCCTGAACGCCCTGATTTATGTCAGGGTGCGTATTTCACGGAAGCACAGGGTGCGGCTGCTTTAAAAACATTCGCTGAAACGTATCATGACCGCGCTAGCTGGGAAGCACGCGCAACGCTGATTCGGCAGGGAATTCGCGATGGTATGAAGTTGCCCAGAAATCCCCGGTTTGCTCCCCTTCAACCCATTCGGCATAGCTTAAAAAAGCTGAATGGATATACGGTTGAAAATGTGGCCTTCGAGAGCCTCCCCGGTTTTTTTGTAACCGGTAACTTATACCGCCCGCTTAACCCGGTGGGAAAATCGGCGGGTATTTTGTGCCCACATGGCCATGCCGCCAATCTGGATGCCCGATTTCAGGAACAAACCCAGCAGCGATGCGCTACAATGGCCCGCATGGGAGCCGTTGTGTTCGTTTATGACATGCTCGGATACGGCGACTCGAAGCAATGCTCACACAAAATTTCGGAAGCGCTGAAACTGCAAATGCTGAATGGCTTGCGCGCCCTTGACTTCCTGACGAGCCTGCCCGATGTCGATACTAACCGTATTGGCATGTCGGGCGAATCGGGTGGTGGTACGCAAACGTTTTTACTAACGGCTCTTGACCAACGCATTAAAGTTTCGGTACCGGTGGTTATGGTGTCTGCCCACTTTTTCGGGGGCTGCGTTTGCGAAAGCGGTATGCCCATTCACAAACGGCCCACCCATCAGACCAGCAATGTAGAGTTAGCTGCTCTGGCCGCTCCGCGACCCATGCTGCTTGTTTCTGATGGCAAAGATTGGACGAAGAATACGCCAGAGGTAGAATTCCCTTACATACAAACCATTTACGGTTATTACGGCGCAAAAAATAAAGTCGAAAACGTGCATTTGCCGACAGAAGGGCACGATTATGGCCCTAATAAACGGGCAGCAGCCTACCGATTTTTAGCTAGCCAATTAAAATTGGATTTGAATCTCGTTCTGAAAAATGGCCAGATCGACGAAACGCCCAATACACTGCTCGATCCAGTCGCATTACAGGTATTTAACGCCGGCCATCCCCGCCCGGCCCGTGCCGTTATGGGCGACAACGCTGTGTTAGCCCTGCTTAAGTAAAGTATTAACCATGAATCACATGGGAATAAAGTAGTATACGTGCCTGAATGTATTTTATGCTTATGAATGCGTTTAGCTGTTCATCTGATATAGTGATTTGTTGTCGAAAACGTAGATTGTTTTACCCTAAAACCCGGCTCTGGCCATCCGAAACCCCTCAATTTATATGGATATTTTCAACATTAACCGTCGTCGTTTTCTTCAGGGAACTACAGCAACACTCGCTCTTTCGGCCTTTGGGGCTAGAGGCATGGATATTATCAATCCTGCCAAAACACTACGAGTGGGCCTGATTGGAACCGGATGGTACGGGAAAAGTGATTTATTTCGATTAATTCAAGTGTCACCCGTGGAGGTAGTAGCTCTCTGCGATGTTGACAAAAATATGCTGGCAGCAGCGGCAAAACTCGTTAGTCAGCGGCAGAAATCGGGTAAAACACCCAAGCTGTATGGCGACTATCGGAAAATGCTATCGGAAAATGAAATGGACATTGTTCTCATCGGAACGCCCGACCATTGGCACGCGCTTCAGATGATTGATGCTGTAAAAGCGGGTGCGCACGTATATGTGCAAAAGCCGGTTAGCGTTGACGTTATGGAAGGCGAGGCAATGGTGGCGGCTGCCCGTAAATATAATAAAGTGGTGCAGGTGGGTACGCAGCGCAAAAGTACTCCACACCTGATCACCGCCAAGAGAGACATCGTTGATGCCGGGCTGCTTGGCAAGATATCGCACGTAGAGATGTCCTGTGATCTGCACATGCGGGCCAATGGTAATCCACCCTTGCAGGCCGTTCCTGATTTTCTGGATTACGAAATGTGGACCGGTCCCGCTCCGCTCCGTCCTTATGATGGCTTACCCCACGTACGTTGGTGGCGGACATTCACCGAATACGGTAATGGAATTACGGGCGATATGTGTGTACACATGTTCGACACAGTGCGGTGGATGCTGAAACTTGGCTGGCCAAAACGAATCAGCTCGCATGGTGGAATTTACGTTCAGAAAGAAGGTAAATCAAATATTTCCGACACACAATCGGCTCTGTTTGAATATGATGAGCTGAATTGCGTGTGGCATCACAAAACCTGGGGAACGCCTAATAATCCCGATTATCCCTGGTCGTTTACGCTTTATGGCGAAAAAGGTACGTTATGGGCCAGTACCATGCAATGCGATTTTATCCCGGATGATAAAAATGGCAAGAAGATCCACTTAGATGTGGTCTACGAAAAAGAGAAATACCCGGAAGATGTAACGGAAGATACAAACCCGAAAATTGAGTTGAATGCGGCTCCGGCAACGCGGTTGCACATGCTTAACTTCCTGGACGCCATTGACAAAGGGAGCCGACCGGTAGCCGATATTGAAGAAGGACACATCTCGACTGCCAGTTGTATTCTGGCTAATTTATCCATGAAAACCGGGCGTCCTATTGTTTATGACCCCCAGAAGCGTGAAATTGTTGGTGATCGGGAAGCGAATGGACTTCTGCAACGCCCTTACCGCCAACCCTGGACCCATCCGGATCCTAAAAAGGTGTAAGCTTAGCTGCTCAGAATAAAGTAATTACAGGGTAATTAGCCGATAATTATGTCAGTTGCTTGGAACCGGTAAAAATCTATTGTCGACTTTACGGTGCGTACGTTTCTGACATTATTTCTGCTAATTACCCTAGTAAAGGGATTTGCCCAGACTTACCGCTTAGACAGCCTGAGTTCGGAATTTACTTCGCCCAAAAGCAACCGCTTTGAGCATCTATCCGTTAAAGATGGCCTTTCAAATAATTCCGTTAACTGTATTCTTCAGGACCGGGAAGGATTTATCTGGTTCGGTACGAATGATGGGTTAAATAAGTATGACGGCTATGCGTTCACGCCTTTGCCGGTCGATCTGGACAATCCAAGCCATAGCTTTCAAAACAATCAAATTTCGGGTTTGTGCGAAGACCATCTGAATCGGCTATGGGCCGTAACCGAGGGCGGTGGATTGCATGAGATCAATAAGCTGACGGGAAAGGTTACGCCCCATCCAATCCGGGCCACCAATGCCAGTCGCTGGAACAACCAACATTCTATTTATGAAGATCGGCAGGGCATACTCTGGTTAGGAACCTTTGGTGGTTTAGCTCGCTATGATCCTGAACATCATCACTTTATTCTCTTTCCATCACCGCAATCCGATATGCCGATCAAAACGGTCTTTGAAGATCGGCAGCATCGGTTCTGGGTAGCCACGTTGCGCGGTTTGTACCATTTTGACCGGTCAACAGGTTGGTTTACACTGGAACCCGCGCCCGTAACGACTGAAACCCAGCCTACTTTTATTTCATTTTATCAGGACGATCAAAATGTGTTATGGCTTGGTACGGCGGGTCATGGTTTATTTCAGATTGATTTGCGGAGACAGCCTTTTCAATTGATTCCTTATAATCCAGGCGGCCAGATCAATCCATATGTCTTTTTAAACTCCATACACAAAGATGCAACGGGTATGGTCTGGGTAGGTACTACCAACGGTTTGCAGCGTATTGATCCAATTCGACAACGAGTTTTCACCTACCGGCCCGACCCGAATGTGCCAAAGGGTATTAGCAGCACGAATGCTCAGGCCGTTTATCACGACCGGGAAGGCACACTGTGGGTAGGGACAGATAATGGCATTGACCGGCAAGATTCCCACATCAAACCTTTTTTTACCTATCAGGTAACCCCAAATACAAGCGCAATAAATCTGGCAGAAAATAAAGTATTTGCCCTGATGGTTGATAACCGTAACCGACTTTGGTTTACCAATCAACAGATTATACACCGAACAAATACCCGCACGAACCATCTGGAGATGGTACCGCCTGAATTTCCGGATAAAAATTATATACATGCATTGGTGCCAGATGGACCAACGGGCGTGTGGATCGGCACTTGGGACGCTCTGTACTACCTCGATCAGGCATCGGATAAATATGTTAGGTATCCTTCAGAAATACATGTGCAATTTGTCCGTCGCGATCAGTCAAATAATCTCTGGCTGGGGGGCGAAGGCGGCATTGCGTTTTTTAACACACGCACCCACCAATATACGTATTATAAATACAAACCGGGGGATCTTAATGGGTTGCCAGACAAGTACATACACGGGTTGATCGTTAGCCGGACCGGCGACGTATGGGTATTGGTGCAAAGACAGGGAATCTGTCGCCTGAATCCGAAAACAGGTCGGTTTACGCATTATACGGCCGGTCCAAAAGGACGATTGAATACAAATGAAGTTCAGGCGATTTATGAAGATGCACAGGGCATTATCTGGGTTGGAACGCATCAGGGAGGTTTAAATAGATTTGATCCGCAAACGAGTCTTTTCTCGTCAATTACTACTCTGGATGGTCTACCCAGCAACAGTGTTGTTGGTATTATTGCCGATACTACCGGGACTATGTGGCTGAGTACGAATAAAGGACTCTGCCGGTTCGACCCGCGTACAAAGGCAATTCGCAGCTATGGAATGAATGACGGATTACCCAGCAATGGCTTCCTGGCAAACGCTGTTTTTCGGCAAAATAACCAGTTATTTTTCGGCAGCCTGAACGGTGTTATCTATTTCGATCCGGCAAAGATTCGTGACGATAAACGCCCTTTTCCGCTTTATATTACGGGGTTTAAAGTAATGGAAAAGTCCCGGCTATTAACAGATAGTATCATTACGCTACCCTATAATGAAAATTTCCTGTCGTTCGAGTTTGCTGCCCTGACGTATGTTTTGCCAGACCAAAATCACTATGCTTATCAACTGGTTGGTGTCGATAAAAATTGGGTACAGAGTGGCACTAATCGATTCGCGAATTATCCTGATTTATCACCGGGAGATTACACATTTCGGGTCAAAGCAGCTAACAATGATGGGATCTGGAGCCGGAAAGAGGTGTCAATCCACTTGGTTATTTTGCGGCCTTGGTGGGCAACTTGGTGGGCCTATGGCTTTTACGTACTGTTACTGATTGGGGCTATTTTAGGGTACATCCGCTTTTATACGAATCGTATTCGACAACGTCAGGACGCAGAATTTAACCGGCTGGAAGCCAAGCAGTTAAAGGTTGTCGATGAATTGAAAACCCGGTTCTTCTCCAATATTGCCCATGAATTCCGTACGCCACTATCCCTGATTATCTTACCCGTTGAAAAACTTTTGCAGGGAAACCAGTTCGATACACCGACTCACCAGACGCTTGGTCTTATTCATCGAAGTGCTAACCAACTTCTACGGCTCATAAACCAGTTATTGGACCTTTCTAAACTGGAAGCTAATAGCATGACCGTTTCCCTGTTGCGTGGAGAGGTTTCTGAATTTGTTGAACAGCTAGTTGAATCATTTCGCCAAACGGCTGACCAAAAAGGAGTAACGCTGGAATATATCGCCCATATCGTGCCTGGAGATTATTTATTCGACGCCGATAAATGGGAGAAAATTTTAACAAATCTTCTGTCAAACGCGCTGAAATTTACCGGTAGCGGTGGACACGTAGCGGTTACGCTCAAGCCAACCAATTCTGCCGTCAATAACGCAATGTCTAGTGTGCAAATTGTTGTTCAGGACACGGGTATTGGGATACCATCTGAAAAACTTCCGCATGTGTTTGATCGGTTCTATCAGGTAGATGATTCGCGTACCCGAGCCTACGAAGGCACAGGTATTGGATTAGCCCTGGTAAAAGAATTGATCGAATTGGTGGGCGGAAGCATTGATGTCGAGAGTCAACCCGAAAAGGGAACCCGATTTCAGCTTGAGTTGCCCGTTCAGCCAGTAACGGTAGATGATACTCAGGTGCCCAGGATAGTAGTTCAGGATAAAACGTACATCGCTCCCGGTTCGCTGATCGAACAGATACCCGCGCCAGATAAGCCGCCGTTCAGCGAATTGCCGCTTCCACTCGTACTCATTGTTGAAGATAATACTGAACTACGAGAGTTTCTGGCTACTGAATTGGCGGATTCTT
This sequence comes from Spirosoma sp., assembly GCA_964263725.1. Classification (GTDB taxonomy): domain Bacteria; phylum Bacteroidota; class Bacteroidia; order Cytophagales; family Spirosomataceae; genus Spirosoma. The sequence goes on along the minus strand of CAXVWN010000046.1, from coordinate 2,460 downwards.
ACCAGATTCTGCGTGCTGCTAACGGCGAAGAGGGCTGGCAATTAGCGCAGGCAGAATTGCCGGATATTGTAATTTCGGATGTGATGATGCCCAAAATGGACGGGTATGAATTAACCAAACGCATCAAAAATCACCCGGATACCAATCATATAGCCGTGGTCATGCTTACCGCTAAGGCCGCTCAACACAGCCGATTGGAGGGCTTAACGACGGGAGCCGATGAATACCTGTCCAAGCCTTTTCATGCAGAAGAACTACGCCTGCGACTGCATAACCTGGTTGATCGTCAGCAAAAATTACGAGACTTTTATCGTCGGCAGTTAACCCGGCCCGACGTGCCTATTTCGCAGGAAACTACACACGATCCGTTTTTGCAGCAAGTGTATGAACTACTGGAAAAACACCTCGACGATTCGTCACTTAACGTCGATTGGCTAGCCGATCAATTGTCCATGAGCCGTAAAACGCTTTACCGTAAAACGCATAGCATGACCCAACTGGCCCCCAATGAACTGATTCGTCATTATCGACTTCGGAAGGCTGCGGACCTGCTGCGAGCGGGAAATAATGTGACTGAAACCGCTTTTATGGTCGGATTTAAAACAGCGTCGCACTTCACTATTGTTTTCAAAGAATTTTACCAGCAAACGCCAACGGAATTTGTTACCAATGGCTTTCGGAGCGTCTAATCAGCAAATTGTCCCGAATCAGACAGAAAAAGTCCCCAATCAGAAAGTGCGTTTAAATGCAACTAGCGACATTTGACCCATCCATACACGGTAAAACCTTTCTGTTTTTTCTTACTCTGTCTAACCGGTTTACCTAGGTAGGGTATGTGTAGTGAATCAATATCTATCCACACCATTGCTTTCTACATCGGTCAGATTCTCACAATCTGGCCGATATAGAAAGATTATTACTAACTACCCCAGCGCTACTAATTCTTTCAAATCGTCGTCACTCAGGTCGCCAAGCCAGGTTTCCCCTGTCTTTATGCTGAGGTCGGCCAGTTCGCGTTTGGATCGAATCATGGCGTCGATTTTTTCTTCCAGCGTTCCCTGATTCATGAGTCGATATACCAGCACGTTTTTGGTCTGACCAATACGGAATGCCCGGTCAGTCGCTTGGGATTCTACTGCCGGATTCCACCACAAATCGTAGTGAATGACATGATTTGCCTGAGTTAGGTTCAGGCCCGTTCCCCCCGCTTTGAGCGATAGAATAAACGTATGATCGCTGCGATTGCGTTGGAACTGCTCCACCATCCGGTCGCGCTCGGGTCTTGATATGCCGCCGTGCAGAAACAGGGGCTGCGTACCAAACGCTTGCTGAATAAACTGAGCCAGTAACTCGCCCATTTCGCGGTACTGCGTAAAAATCAATACTTTCTCGTGGTTGGCGTAAATCGTTTCGAGCAAACTGAGCAACAACGTCGCCTTGCCCGACAGGGCGGGAGCATCATTACCGCGTTTGAGGTATTGACGTGGGTGATTGCCAATCTGCTTGAGCGCCGTCATAAGTTTCAGTACGAGTCCACGGCGGGCAATGCCATCTTTCTCTTCAATGGCCCGCAAACTCTCCTGAACAACACTTTCGTAAAGCGCAGCCTGTTCGGGCGTGAGCGCGCAAAACTGGTTATTCTCAATTTTGTCGGGCAAATCGCTGATGATGCTTCGGTCGGTTTTGACACGCCGTAGCAAAAATGGACTGGTTATCCGTCGGAATTGATCGAGTTTCTGATGGTCGCGTTCCTGTTGAATTGGCTTACCAAACTCCTCGTTGAATTTGCTTATTCCGCCCAAATAGCCTTTGTTCACGAAGTCCATAATACTCCAGAACTCCGACAGCCGATTCTCGACAGGCGTACCGCTGAGGGCGATTCGGATGGGCGATTTCAGCGCTTTAACGGCTTTTGTCTGTTCTGTATCGGCATTTTTTATATTCTGTGCTTCGTCAATAATTACGACTGCCCAGGTAGTTTTCTTAAGCTTGTCGAGATCGGAACGAACAACACCATAGGTAGTCAGTACTAAGTCGTACTTGTCAGATTCGGGTGGGAATTTCCGGTTGGCACCATGATAAACTCGTGCCTGTAAATCCGGCGCAAATCGCTCAATTTCTTTCTGCCAGTTGGTGAGGAGCGTTGTTGGTAAGACGACGAGTCCTTTTTGTTTTTTGAACCGGTCTTCCTGTTTAAATTTAAGCAGAAGCGCAATTACCTGAATTGTTTTACCGAGTCCCATATCGTCGGCCAGCAGGCTTCCCATGCCGAGGGCGGTATTTTTGATCAGCCAGTCGTAACCGCGTTGCTGGTAAGGGCGAAGCGTAGCGTTCAATGAATCGGGCAGCGGTTGAGACGCGCTTTCGGTAAACTGCTTGATTACATCCCGGACATCGGCCGATAAGCCCAATCGGCCACCTTTGTATTCTTCTGATAAAGCGGCCTTAAGTAGCTCGGCA
>CAXVWN010000045.1:0-4608 GCA_964263725.1 Spirosoma sp. | reverse complement strand
CCGAGGACTTAGCTGAGGAGCAGTTTCAATACGCCAAAAAATTTGTAACTGATTTTGAGACTACACTCAAGAGTACCCAGTATCAGGATTCTACGGCGGGATACCGAAAATACATCAACGTCGACTCATTCGTGGATTACCTGCTGCTGACGGAGGTTTGTAAAAATGTGGATGGCTATCGGCTGAGCAGTTTTTTCTATAAAGACCGCGATAGCAAAGGAGGAAAACTGATAATGGGCCCAATCTGGGATTATAACCTGACATATGGCAACGCCAACTATTGCGATGGCAACTCCTATCAGGGCTGGTCATACAGTTTCAACCGGGTCTGCCCAACCGATACGTATCAGATTCCGTTTTGGTGGGACCGCCTTCTGAGCGACAAATCGTTTGCAAATCAGGTACGCGTCAAATACCAGAGCTTGCGCGAAAATGTGCTAAAAACCGAGCGTATTCAGGCTTACGTAGATTCTGTAGCGACAGGAATTACCGAAGCTCGCATCCGCAATTTTCAGCGGTGGCCGGTTATTGGGGTCTACGTCTGGCCGAACGGGTATGTAGGTCAGACTTACCAACAGGAAATTGACTATTTGAAAACTTGGGTAAAACAACGCCTGGAGTGGATAGACAATGCTATTCTTCCCTTTGGCTCCGATGTATTAGCCATTGAACCGACGGATGATGTCAACTTGATAATTAGCCCAAACCCTTCGGCGGGTGATGTTACGGTCCACTACCAACTCCAGCAACGCGCCGATTTACAACTAACAATAACTGACGCTACCGGACGGGCAATACATACTGTTTCACGGCCCAACCAACCTGCTGGCGAACATGAGGAAACGTTGCCTGCCCGTTCCTTGCCGACTACACCGGGTGTTTATTTCCTGCAACTGGATGCCAACGGCCAGCCAATCAGCCGAAAACTACTGCGATTTTGAGTGTAACAAACCGAGCGGTGCATAAAGGCTGGTGAATCCTAAAACGGGCTTATCTTTGACCCGTTTGTTGTCAATCGCTCCATTTTCATGAAAGTAGCCGGATTTAGTTTTATCCGAAATGCCGTTCTTTTCGATTACCCTATTGTAGAAGCTATTACGTCTGTTCTACCGTTGTGTGATGAATTTGTCGTTGCTGTTGGTGATTCGGACGACGATACGCTGGAGCTAATTCAGGCCATTCCCTCGCATAAAATCCGGATTATTCGCACCACCTGGGACCAGAACTCACTGGCGGGTGGGCGCGTATTGGCGCAGGAAACCGATAAGGCTCTGGCGGCCATTTCGCCCGATATGGACTGGGCATTTTATATCCAGGGCGATGAAGTGCTGCATGAGCAATACCTCCCCGTTGTTCGGGAAGCAATGCAGCAATATGTTAATGATCCAACTGTAAACGGGTTGCTATTTAAGTATCTGCACTTCTACGGCTCCTATAGTTACGTAGGTGATTCCCGGCGGTGGTATCGTCGGGAAGTTCGCGTGATTCGGAACACGGGAAATGTGGTTTCCTACAAAGACGCGCAAGGATTTCGGACGCGCGATAACCATAAATTGACCGTAAAACTAATTGATGCCTATATCTATCATTACGGTTGGGTGAAGCCCCCCGAAACGCAAAAAAAGCGGCTTCGCAATGCGAATCACTTCTGGAATACCAGCGAAACCATTGCCAAGGCCGATGCCAGTGTTGATACGTTTGATTATAGCCAGATTGATTCACTAGCGCACTTTACGGGTACACATCCAGCCGTAATGCAACCCCGTGTGGACCGGTTAAACTGGCCATTTACCTTCGATACCAGCCAGAAACGCTATTCGCCAAGAGTACGATTTCTGGCATTTCTTGAAAGGCTAACGGGCTGGCGGATTGGCGAGTACAAGAATTATAAATTATAATGCCTGTAGAAATGCAAGGTCTTGCGTTTCTACAGGCATTAGCCAAAATGATGTAAAGTATAAGACGCAGGTAATGATGCTGTAGGTATTGATGGGTTGTGCAACGGAGTACCACTCCGTTGAGCCGAAGGCTAATCTAGCTCACCAATTGGCCCAACGGAGTACCACTCCGTTGTACAACCCATCATACCTACAGCATCATTACCTGTGCCTGGTTGCGTCTCTACATATTTACACGTCACACAATAGTACAGCTTCTTTCAGGCTCGTGAGCGGATCGCGTTTAGGAATAAACTCCTGCGCCACATAACCTTTGAACCCTGTATCGACAATGGCCCGCATGATAGCCGGATAGTAGAGCTCCTGCGATTCGTCTATTTCGTTCCGGCCCGGATTGCCGCCCGTGTGGTAATGACCAAAATATTTATTACTCTCGCGGATGGTGCGAATGATGTCACCCTCCATGATTTGCATGTGATAAATATCGTATAGCAGTTTGAAATTCTCCGAGCCTGTCCGCTTACAAAGCTCAACTCCCCAGGCAGAATGATCGCACATATAATCTTTATGGTCTACTTTGCTGTTGAGCAACTCCATAATCATAGTGATACCATACTTTTCAGCGCTCGGCATCAGGCGTTTCAGCCCGGTCGCACAATTTGCCAGGCCTTCTTCATTACTCATACCCTTGCGGTTTCCCGAAAAACAGATAACTGAAGTCAGTCCTGCTTCTTTCAACTTTGGGAAGATAGCTTCATAACTGGCTACCAACTCATCATGAAACTTTGGGTTATTAAAGCCATCGACAATGCCTTTCCCGGCACCTTGTGGCATAGCGCAGGTAAGACCGTATTTTTTCAACACGGGCCATTCCTCAGGACCAGTCAAATCAATTGATTTGATGCCCATTTCTTTAGCTGCCTTGCAGAGATCATCGAGCGGTATTTTGCTATAACACCAGCGGCAAACCGAGTGATTAATGCGCCCCTTGAGCATGGGGGCTGCTTGTTCAGATTGAGTCATCGGGCGGGCGAAAGAATCAGTCAGTGCAGGTAGCGTTAGCGCGGTACCAGTCAGAGTTTTCAGAGCCGTTCGGCGGGAGTATGGTTTCATACAGTTTTGAATAACTAACTGTAGACTGACAGACTAGTTTACGGGCAAACCCATTGAGTTATTCTATCAGTCTATCAATCAAAATTATAATTCGCGAATCCGAATATTACGGAACCAGACATTGTTGCCGTGATCTTGTAAGGCAATATGGCCGGTGTCATATTTACCAAAGCCTTCCCAACCCTTAAATTTACTCTCTGATACCATTTTATCCCATTCTGGCCCACTGGTTGGGTACTCAGCCGTTTTCTTGCCGTTCAAAAATTGCTCCGCTTTGCCGTTGTTGATAACCAGACGGGCTTTGTTCCATTCGCCAGCCGGTTTAGCTGCGCCAAGCGTTACAGGCTTTTGAAGATCATAAAGCGACCCAGCCGTACGGTTGTTGTCGCGGCCCTGTTTAGCATCAGGGTGGCGCTCATTATCAAGGACCTGCATTTCGGGACCGGTCTGATAAGTGGCTTTATATTTAGGATCTTCGTGGACATGGAAAATAATGCCGCTATTTCCGCCTTCGGCAATTTTCCACTCAATTTCCAATTCAAAATTGCCGTACTCTTTGTCGGTCACCAAATCACCAACACCACCCGATACCAGGTGAATAGCGCTATCATCGACGGTCCATTTGTCGGCTACAGGCTGTCCTGCCTTCAGGTAAGTATGCCATCCGGCCAGGGTTTTTCCATCGAAAAGATTTTCCCATTTGCCTTTTTTTAGCAAATGGTCAGTTCTGGTAACGGATGGATTGTGCGGATTACTGGTAGCACTGGCAGAATTGACGTTGAGCGTCAGGGTAAGAGCCAGCAGACCAACAGCGAGTTGTGGCCGAAACGTAGTTCCGTTTGCTGGAAAACGCAGATAGTTCATAGGTAAGAAACGTTAGGATTTTGTCGGGACAATAGTACTAAAAAAAAACGTACCCAATACGTTTACGAAATATTTACACTTGTGCTCGTTTCGGTGCAATTTTAGATAGCCTAAATCTGTTGGATTAATGCAACACGGCTTTGAGTTGCATACTGTGTACATAATGGAAGCAACAACGTTAATACCCTCAGAAGAACAACGCTATCAGAAACACTTAAACTTACCCGAAATTGGCACTAAAGGTCAATTACGGCTCAAAAACGCGCGCGTATTAGTCGTAGGTGCGGGTGGTCTTGGATGCCCCGTACTGCTGTATCTTACAGCGGCTGGCGTGGGAACTATTGGTGTTATTGACCCGGATGTGGTAGACCTGAGCAATCTGCAACGCCAGGTACTGTACACCACCGATGAAGTGGGTAAGCCCAAAGCTAAAGTGGCTGTAAATCACCTGAATCGGCTTAATCCCGATCTGACGTTTGACACCTATGCCATGGCGTTGGACATTGGTAACGCCCGCTCCATCATTGAAACGTATGATATTGTGGTTGATTGCACTGACAATTTCAAAGTCCGTTATTTAGTTAACGACGTTTGTGTTACGCTTGGCAAACCGTTTGTCTATGGCGCGATTCACCGTTTTGAGGGGCAGGTCGCCGTGCTAAATGCTGACCTCGGCGACGGTCGGCGGGGACCAACGTACCGGTGTCTTTTTCCCGAATATCCGAACGAGATA
>CAXVWN010000044.1:0-12024 GCA_964263725.1 Spirosoma sp. | reverse complement strand
GATGGTACAGGACTGCATGTAGTGGCTCAGGCACCAACAGGGCGTATTTTCGCAGGTTGCGACTGGACTGCTCAGGGTAATCGGATTGCGGCCCGAACAACCGGAACAAGTGTGTACGATAATGAGATTACAACTTTTCTGGCCGATGGATCTGGAGTTAAATCGATCTATATCCGTAAAACTAGCCGTGTGAGCAACCCTGTTTTTTCGGTTAGTGGCCGTCAATTAGCATTCTCTGCCGATTCCAGCGGATTTATGAATGAACAGGGTCGTCAACTCGATTCCCGGATTTATTTACTTGACCTGACAACAAACGGCATACTTGACTTATCTGCATTTTTAAACGTTGCCAATCAAAATCAGGATCAAAATGCCAAGCCAGCAGGTACGAATGATTTAGAGCCTAGATTCTCGCCAAATGGGGCTCAAATTATATTTACCAATACCGATAATATTGGTACTGGCGTCCGTTCTGTTTACACCCTGGATGTGACCAGTTCTGTTCAAAATGGTCGGAATCGCAAATTATTGTTCACCGCAGCAGAGATGCCTTACTGGCGATAATAAAACGGCTTGGTTATGCGCAAAAAAGGTATCCTCGATATTCATTTTCGGGAATACCTTTTTTATTAATACCAATAAATTACGGTAGTGTAATTGTTTCAGATCGTTCAGAGACTAATCCAGCTTGTTTTATAAACGAAGCCAGTAGTGTTTGATATGTCTTTATTTGTTGACTGCGATGTTCATCGCTCCAGCCCAATTCAACAGCCAGCAACTCAGCGACTTTTGGAGTAAGTTGAGCCGTTAACTGCCAGTTAGAAAGTTCAAGTCGCCACCGGCGGGCAAGCACATCGCGGAGCGTAACGGCCATTTCTTCGCGCACCTGATACACCACTTCAGCCTGAATAAATGGTTGACTACCAGTCAGCTTTTCAGCCCAAATCGGCTGCACCTGTGTTAACTGAGCTACTTTTTCGGCGCGGGTACCGTAGGTTTTCATCAGGTGCTGGCAAACATCGGCGGGCAAACCGTATTTATCCTGCAACACCTGCCAATCCTCAAAACGGTAATTTTCACCACCGATCAAATAATGTGTTTCGGTGATGCCCGGTACCGTTTTAGCCAACAATTCGCCTGCCCGGTCAATAGCATCCTGCGCCATCAGCCGATACGTTGTCCACTTTCCACCCAGTAAACTTAGCAAACCCGACACCGAATCGTGCTCAATTTCGTGATCACGAAGCAATGTTTTAGTATCGGCGCGGCTACTCACAATGAGTGGACGAATACCGCCAAAACCCGCCTGCACATCGGCGCGGGTTGGTGCTTTGTCCAGATAAGGCCGCACCGTTTCGAGCAGGTAATCAACTTCGTCGGGTTCTAAAACCGGCTCGAGGGTCAAATCCGAATAATCGTTGTCTGTAGTACCGACAAATACTTTGTCGCCAAATGGAATAGCAAATACTACACGACCATCTCTGGTTTTCGGAATCAGAATAGCGTAATCGCTTTGCAGGGTTTCGCGCGGCAACACAATATGGACGCCTTTGCTGGGACGAATGCGTCGATCAAGTAAGGGATTGGCTAACAACCGAATACCATCGGCATAGGGACCTGTACAATTTAAAAATACGTTTGCCTGAACAGTCAATGTTTCTCCGGTCAGTTGATCTTGTACGGTAGCCGTTTTAAGTTGGCCATTCTCCCGACCGAAGTCAATTACGGATGCGTAATTGACAATAGCCGCACCGGCTTCGTCGGCCGAGTGAGCCAGCGCGAGCGCATAACGGGCGTCGTTAAATTGGCCGTCATAATAGAGCACTGCACTGTGCATCTGGCGCGTCAGCATCGGACTTTTGTCGAGTGCCTGCGCCCGGTTGAGCCAGCGTCCTTTCGGAAACGCGTCATGACCGGCAATAAAATCGTAGAGTGTCAGGCCGATGGTCATGTACATGCCCTCAAACCAACTGAAAACGGGCGTAAGAATGGCCAGCGGATGCGCTAAATGGGGGGCATTTCTGATAACGGTACGCCGTTCGGCCAGGCCGTGACGAACCTGACGAAGTTGCGCTAAATCGAGTTTTTTGATAGCCTGTTCTAAATACCGAACGCCACCGTGAATCAACTTTGTTGATCGGGAAGAGGTCTCACCGGCAAAATCGCCCCGGTCAATCAGCGCCACGCTATAACCGCGTAAGGCGGCATCCAAAGCCGCACCGGCGCCACTGGCGCCAGCACCGATTATGCAAATATCAAACCTTTCCTGTTGCAGCCGCTCCCGATTTTTTTTCCGATTCATACACAAAGGTACGGTTATTGGCGAAGTAAGCGAAGAGATACACCGGTCAGATTTGCGGGTAACAATTTGGTAACCAAGTCACTTACCTTACTGACTTAACCCTACTCCGGCAACGGCATGCTGCACGCGTGTTTATCCCGAAAAACTACGGCTTCGACCACCAAAGAAACCACTTCGGCCGCCCGATGGACGAACGGTGCGTGTTACGCGCGATGTGCGAACATTTTCGCTCACTTGCGTTGACCGTTGATATAAGCCCGAATTAGCATATACTCCCGCACCATATCGACGTTGATCGTTACGGTATTGGGACGAATTGGAACGGCCAAGCATGTAACCCAAGCTACCCCATAGTAACACATTGGCCAAGCCATTATGATGCTGCGACTGGTAAGCATTCGGATTATTCAGGTACGTGCTGGTCGATTTGTCGGTATTGACAAGTTTTTTGGCGGCTTCAACACTTAGCGTATCACGGTGACCATCGAAGTAGCTAACAATGGCTCCGGCCTGGCCGGGACCCGTTTGTACTTCATCCGTAATTTTAAAATTACCAGGAGCTGTTTCCGTAATATACGTTCGAACTCCCTTTTCAAAACGGGTTTCGGTCCGTTCAGTCTGGTCTTCGTCGGAGTTATTGTTGCCGCAACTTTGCAGCATAGCCGCACCGTTGAGCAGTGCCAGAGTAAGGGTGGTGCTGAGGGTAATATCTTTTACACGCCGAAGAACGGCATGTCGGCGAAGGGGTGTCATGGCCTGAATAGTAAGATGTTCGCCACTAAACTACACCATCGAACTGAGGGTTACAACCCGTTCAGGATGAACTGTCGGCAAGGTCAATCAACGGTCGTTAGAACGGACGGTAATTATTTCCAAATAGCACGGCTATTCCCGCCGATACACTGACCATACTGACAATGCGATTGCTGCTATAGTTTAAACTTTCAGAGCGGACACCACCATTGGTAGCTATTGAACTTAGGTTCTCAAACATAAAATCAGCGCGACTGTAGTCTGCATTGAGGTGCATGGATGTACTCCGACCAAGTCGGTAGCGCAATGACAATCCACCGCCAAGTGATAATGCTGTGCTCTGCGATCCTGTGGTTTTTACCGACATTTCTGTGGTACCAAAATTTCCGGACATTGCCGTATTAGGCAACACAGCCAGAGCCCGTCCGGCCAGCAATCGTGCATCGACCGAGAAGCGGCCCAGAGGGACAGAAATATAGGGACCACCCATTACACTCATAACCGACCAATTGTCGGCTTTGGCGGTCCAGACATCCGTATTATTGCGATACAATGCGTTGAGCATAGCACTGGTATTGACCGAGTTACGATGTTGTTCGCCCTGAATCATAAGACCCACAGGACCAGCAACGCGATAACCCGCCGATATATTGAATGCGAGTCCCTGACCGGCCATACAAGCCTGATTATCAGTAGACGAGCAACTCGCAAACCGGCCAACGGGCAAACTGGCTCCCGCCGATGCGGCAAAAAATCCTTTTTTGTCCTGATGCGATAGAATAAACGTCTTCTGGCAAAAAGCAGTGGTGGTCATACCGGCTGCCAGCACAGTTATGAAGAGCTTTTTCATGGCCTAATGGATTGCTGGGTAAGTTGTTACAGTATCCCAAACAAATACAGTGCCACAAATTGGCGAATGAGTGAAAGAGTGAAGCCATCCGGTAACTGTTCACTGGAACGCCAGCCCAGTCTTTCACTCTTTCACTCTTTCACCCTTTCGCTCTTCCATCATCGCCAGATATACCCCATTCGTCCAGCCAAAGCCATCCTGATTCGGGTATTCTCCCCCACCGGTCGTCAGTGCGGCATCGACCACATTATACTTTTCCATCATTTTACCCGTGGCCTTAAATACTTTATCGTTCAAATTCAGCCAGCGGTTCCGGCCGTCGCGGGCCGTTTCGGCAAAACCATAGTTCATCAAACCCTGATACACAATCCATTGCAAAGGTGCCCACCCATTGGGCCAGTCCCACTGCTGGCTTGTTTGATTGAGCGTTGTCACCCAGCCGCCCACCTGTAAAAAATCGGCTTTGAGCCGGTCATGAACACGGGTAGCCTGTTCGGCGGTAGCAAGTCTAAAAAACAACGGAAACACGCCTGCCAGCGTCAGGGTATCGGTTTGACGACCAGCAACGGCATTGTAATCATGAAAGAATCCGGTTTCTTCGTTCCAGAATTTTTGTTGGATAGCCTGCTCACGATCTTTAATCAGCCAGTCGAATTCATCGTAAGCCATTTTATATGAACCACTATGAAGATAGGCGTCATGCAAAGTCGTTTCCAGTTTATAAAGCAGACAGTTTAAATCTACCGGAATAATATCAGCCGAATGTATCGTAGCCATTGTATTCTGGTCTTTAAACCAACGGCTACTGAAGTCCCAACCCGATTCGCAGGCGGCCCGAATGTGATTATACAATTCCTCGGGTACTACGCCGAGCAATTCGGTTTCTTCGTTCAGCTCAATTTCCTGTCGATAAGCTTCTGGCCGGGGCGTTGGCGTATTATCCCAATACCGATTTAAAACTTTATCGCTTTCTATTTTCGCGACGCGTTTATCAATCCGTTTGGCACTAGTCAATTGGTTATGACTGGCCATCCAGAAATCATATTCCCGCTCCAATTGCGGCAGGTATTTCGTTAATGTGTCCTGGCCATCAATATCAGCTAGTAACTGCACCATCAAGGCAAAATAGGGCGGTTGCGACCGGCTCAAGAAATAGGTACGGTTGCCGTTTGGGATGAAACCGAATGTATCAATCAAGTAGGCAAAATTGTCGATCATACCCCGAATCAAATCCACCCGCCCGGACACTTTCAAACCCAACATGGTGAAGTAGCTGTCCCAGTAAAAGATTTCGCGAAACCGACCGCCTGGCACCACATACGGATGCGGCAACGGCACCCGCGAACTACCTTCTACGGGAACATCGGCCTGACGGGTGAGCCGGTCCCACAGCCGGTTGATGTGTTCAGCCGTACTGATAGATGTATCGCTGATATAGTCGTCGGCCACTTTATCTGGTACTACAAAATAGGCATATACAAACGCACTTAGGTCAAAATCGGGTTTGGTTTTTTCGGTTTCGTAGAGTGCAACGACATTGGCCGGAGCGAGTTTAGGCACACAGTCTACAAATGTTTTAGAGTCGGCGAAAACGTGACCCAGTTGCACAGCCTGAAACAAGCTGCCGAAAAGCTGATCGGGCGATTGAGGAATAGATGGATTTGCCAAAATAGAATAAAAAACGTTTCAGATAATGTAACGAAAAAAGGCCCCGTTTGTCGTTGCGCACTTGGACATAGCAGCAAAAATGCGAAATACCCAATTAGAACGGGTAAAAATAATAGATTTAAACGCGTATGTTTATCGACCTAAACCCATTAACCACCGTATCCAATGACTCACTGGCGTGTTAAACTCTCCCTGCTTCTCAATTATTTTGTGTTCGCTATCCTGCTCAACAGCGTTGGAACAGTGATTTTACAGGTTCAAAACAACTACGGCGTCTCGTCTTCGTCGGCGAGTGTGCTCGAAGCATTTAAGGATTTAACCATCGCCCTGGTGTCATTTCTGGTAGCGTCCTATATCACCCGAATCGGCTATAAACGGGCCATGTTATTTGCCCTCGCCCTGGTAACACTGGCTTGTTTGCTGATGCCTCAAGTACCGGCCTTCTGGACAACAAAGCTGTTGTTTGCAGCTACGGGAGCCAGTTTTGCCCTCATCAAAGTATCGGTATACGCAACCATTGGCCTTATCACAAACGACTCAAACCAGCACGCCAGCTTCATGAATTTTCTGGAGTCATTTTTCATGATTGGGGTTCTATCAGGTTATTTTCTGTTCAGTGCTTTCGTCGATGACACAAACCCACAATCAACTGCTTGGTTATCGGTTTATTACGTACTGGCGGGCATTGCAATCATCGCATTTATTTTGCTGCTCAGTACGCCCATTAATGAACGAAGCGTGCGTCATGAAGATACCAAGAGTCTTGTCGACGATCTGGCCGACATGTTTCGGCTGGCCATCACACCCGTTGTACTGGTATTTATTCTCTCCGCATTTGTCTATGTTCTTATGGAACAGGGCATTATGAGCTGGCTACCAACATTCAATAGTAAAATCCTGCACCTGCCAACCTCCCTTAGTATTGAAATGGCTAGCATTTTGGCCGCGTCAACAGCGGCAGGGCGTTTCTTGGCGGGAGTTTTATTGGGGAAAATATCGTGGTACTGGCTGCTCATGATTTGCTTAGTCGTATCAGCCGGACTGGTGTTGCTAGCCTTGCCACTGGCCGCTTCGGTAGATGGTCGGGCCGTAACGGGTTGGGGCGATGCGCCCATAGCCGCGTTTATTTTCCCGTTGATTGGGCTATTCATCGCGCCAATTTATCCGGCGATCAACTCCGCCATTTTGAGCAGTTTACCACTTCGCCAGCACGGACCAATGGCGGGTTTGATTGTCATTTTCTCGGCCCTCGGCGGCACTACGGGATCTATTATTACGGGCCATGTTTTCGAGACTTACGGCGGGCAAACTGCCTTTTATTTCTCGCTGGTCCCCATTGTCCTGTTATTGATTTTGATTACCGCCTTTAGCCGCATGCAAAAGAAAACGGGATATGAGGTAAAACATACCGCTGGCTTAGGTAGTCATTAATAATGCTCGCAACCACTAATTTCCATTCTGAACGTCATCGTTGCGAATACCGCGTTTGTTCTTTTTGATCGACTCGTTGAGCTTTCCAAATTTGTAATTCAAACTAAAATTGAACGACCGAAAATAATCCCAACGATAGTTTGTCTGCTGAAAGTCTGGGCCGAATGTGCTTGTAAGATTCTCCCGGTATTTGCGAAATGGGTTATTAATCGAACCGGCAACGGATACTTTATCCTTGATGAGGTCTTTATTGACACTAAATGACGAGCTAATCATGCTATTGGTCGTTCCCTGCAGGTTAATGCCCCGGCCATTTAGATTCAGATTGGCCGTTAGGCGCCAGTCTTTTGGCAGCCTGTAATTGGTTGAGAAGGCGAGATTGTACATCAATCCTTCATTCTTAATCAACGTGCCATTTACCAGACCTTGTACCATTCCGTATGCGGCTCGGGTGTTTGCGCTCACATTCCACTTTTTGGTGATCGAATAATTGAGGTTCACATACAGATTTGGGAGCTTCGCCGTACCCGTGTTACCATAGGATGTGCTTGTAATTTTCGTGGTTGAATCATACACTGCCACCGGAAAAATCAGATCCCGGAAAAACGTAAACCCCAGTCCCATATTCAGTGGAATTTTTCCCGTTCCGTTAAAAACCACCTGAATATCATTGACAAGTGCCGGACGGAGATCGGGGTTGCCCGTTCGTTCAAAATTCGGATTGGATCGATCCACAAAAGGGTTTAACTGATAAATTCCCGGCCGTTGAATTCGTTGCGTGTAGCCCAGGTTAAGGCCACTGTTATTTTTAAATTTCCGGCTTACCGACACGGAAGGAATCAGGTTAAAATAGGTCCTTTTTACGCTGGAATTTACGGAAATAAAGTTAGCATCAATAACGGTTTCCTCTATTCGTATTCCTGCTTTTACACCCCAGTTTTTTAACGAATACTGGTAGGTCATATAGGCACCAAAAACATTTTGTGTGTTTCTAAATTGATTACTGAGCGTGGAATTGATCACATACTGATGCGTTCCTGAATCCGCTATGGCATACTGAAAATCGCTTTTATTATCGCGTAAGATTCCTTTTAAGCCAGTTTCTAGCTGGTGTTTCTTAAACGGATGAACATAATCGACCTGAAAGGTTTGTTCTGAAAAACGCTGTTCGTTCACCTGTCGATAATCGGGCATCGTATAATTCACCCGGTTGTTGATACTCAGATCATTATTCTGTTGATTTTCGTATGAAAAACACCGGTACGAAAAGGTCAGTAAGCGGTTCTTATCCGACCGAAAACCTCGTTGATAGTTCAAGGCTGCATCCATACCGTTTCCATTTCCGGTACTTTTATTTTCCAGATTATATCCCTGCAAACAAACATCCGAACTTATCAGGACACTGGTTTGCGTCGTATTGCCATCCGACTTGTTTCCGTTCAGGTTAAATTGGGCAGAGATCAGATTCAGCGTATCAAGTTCATAACTCATTTCGTACCCTATGTACGCCGTTCGACTTTTCGACTCCGTATTGCCGTCCTGCAACAGATTAGTGGGTTGCAGTCCTGTGGTGATTCGCTGAATACCGCCCCGAATTGGGAGATTGGTATAGAGATTGGCTCCGCCAAAAGCAGAGATACCGAACTTGCCCAATTTAGCCGAAACCGACCCGCCCACGCCAGGTCCGCCGGTAAGAAAACGCTCGCTCACATTAACGGAGACGTTGTAGCCGTTATCCAGCTTTTTCGTGGTAATGATGTTAATGATTCCCGCCAATCCTTCGGCGTCATAGTTGGCCGGGGGCGACGTGATCACCTCAATGCGTTCAATGGAAGAAGCGGGCATACTCCGGAGAATATCCTTATAATTTCGCTCCATCATACTCGACGGTTTGCCATTAATCAGAATTTTAAAATCGCTATTTCCTTTCATCAGGATATTATTATCCGCATCCAGCGAAAGCAAAGGCACTTTTTTCATCATTTCCAGTACATTAACTACTTTGCTTTCAGGATCTGCCTGAAGGTCGTATGTGATGCGATCTATTTCCTGTTTTACAATCTGTTTAGTACCTGTCACGACCACTTCCATCAAGCCCACTACGTCAGGACTAAGAGTTACGATACCTAGTTCGACTGCTTTTTTAAGGGAATCGGTCAACTCAAGCGGAATCCGTCTGGTTTTATAGCCAACGCCTACGATAGCCAGCGAGTAGTTTTTTGCCTCCAAACCTGTAAATGAAAAGGAACCGTCAGTTTTGGAATAATCTGCTTTCAGGACTGTGTTCGGGTCATTCATCAAATTAACCGTTATGAACGTCAATGCTTTGTGGCTTGCGGAATCGGAAATTAGTCCGCGAATCGAATAGCCTCCTGCTTGTTTTTGGGCAACGGCAACGTGCAGACACAAGAGGAGAGCCAATAGCAGAAGTAAGTTTTGGATTTTCATACGTTTGCTGAATAATCAGTTTTAAAGGGCAAGGAAATCCCGGCAAGAGATTTAGGCTCTTTTATGAGGAGATCACAGAAATAGAAAGGGAACGATCCGGTATTGACGGAGCCTGATCCGGCCAGGAAAGAATCGCCTGGATTTATAAGTTGTTCACACGAACGAGGAGTTACTTCTTCTTAGTCAATCGCTGCTCAATAATAAAGTTGAGTATTAAGCTAATTCCACCGAATAAAAATACCATAGCCAGGAAGGACGTGACTGAACCGAATCCATAATAATCATGCAGCACACTTCCCGTAAGCATCCCGATGGCAACACCTACGAATAACATCCCGAATTTTAAGGTAGGCGAAATGGAGTTGTTGCCAGAAAAGATGGAGGCATCGACCCCACGCTCAATCATGGCCATTCGTTCCCGGGAGCGTGTCATCAGGAATACATAGACAATTCCGAAAATGCCCGAAAATGCGCCAAGGGATATAACAATGTGTTTTATGTCGTCACTCATACAGGTATTCGTTAGTAGTTTCAGCGGCTGATTTTCACTGCATAGGACATTGGAAACAGAAATCAGGTTACAGACTTTGGCAAAAAAATCAGGAATAAAATAAAATGATCTCAACCTGTAACCTCCTGTTGAAAACGGTGGTCTAATCGGGTAAGGTGCGCGAAATGATAGATTCCTAACTAACTATACGGAATTAGGTAACTGCCGGCCAAACTAACAGGAATGCTCGTGAAGCAAACGGAAGATCAAGTCTATATCGATAAAGTCAAAAATGGAGACTCGGCTTCCTACGCGTTCCTCGTTGATCGGTATCAGAATATGGCCTATACGATTGCCCTGAGGGTTATGCGTAATGTGGAAGATGCCGAAGACGCAGCGCAGGAAAGTTTCGTAAAAGCGTATCAGCAAATCCACAATTTTGAAGGAAAATCAAAGTTCTCTACCTGGCTGTACACCATTGTTTATCGAATAGCCCTTACTAAATTAGAGCAACAGCGCGTGATAACCCTTCCTATCAATGAGGAAATAAGTGATACATATACGCATCATTCCTTGACTTCTCAGCTGGAAAATCTACAGGCATCGGAGCAGCAAACCTATATAAAAGACGCTATTGGCCGATTACCGGCAACAGAAGGTCTACTGATCACGTTATTTTACCTGAATGAAAACTCAGTCAAGGAGATTGAAGAAATCACCGGGTTATCGGAAGCTAATATAAAGGTGAAATTATTCAGAGCCAGAAAAGTACTGGAAGCGCAATTACGGTTTTTGTTGTAAATGGACAGGTTATCGACTTGAGAAACCCGTTATGCTATGGAGGACGAAAAAGAAGATAGTTTCAGAAAGCTGATCCAAAAAGTAGCAACCGATAAACCCGGTGCTGACTTTACCCATGCCGTTATGAAACGTGTGCAGGCTGAATCGGAACTGGAATTCGTAAAAGAAGCCGCTATGGGTACTCTTTTACGAGCGCATGCCCTCACCGAGAAACCACCTGCCGATTTCAGTCGCCGTGTTATGCATCAGGTTACGGTTTCGCACGCTAAGCGTATGGAACCAATCATCAGCGCACGAGCTTGGTATCTGATTGCGGCATCGCTACTAGCCGTTGTTGGTATCTGCTTTCTTGTGTTACCTTCTGGAACAACACAACATACACCATCTGCAATGGACCGTTTACTTTCGGGAGCTGATGGCACGCTTGATGTCCTTCCGATTAGTTATCCGCTTACCATTTTTGCGGTGAGCGTATTGATGGTAACGGACTATTTTCTGCGTCATAATACGAAGCGTCTACTATTCTTCCGATAAGTAAACGCTTTCTTAGTTCGCTACTCCTTCATACGCCTATTTAACGTACCCCGGTCCCATAAGCAACTGCCCCGACCGCTGGCCCGTGTGTTTACCATTTTCAACAATGGGTATTCCATTTACCAACACCCAATTAATACCAGTTGTGTAAGCGTGCGGCTGGTCGTAAGTAGCGCGGTCGGCAACGGTTTTCTCGTCAAACAAGACAATGTCGGCGGCATAGCCGGGACGCAACAAGCCCCGATCCGTTAGCCGAAACCGTTGAGCCGGTAACGAGGTCATTCGCCGGACAGCTTCCTCCAACGGGATAATTTTACGTTCCCGAACGTAGCGCCCCAACACGCGCGCATTGGTGCCGTAACCACGCGGATGCGGCATGCCCGAACCAAACGCAGAAACGCCCGCATCGGAAGCAATCATGGTGTTTGGGTAGCGCATAATAGTCTCAACATCGGTTTCAGACATGGTGTGATAAACCATTTGCACATGCTTCATATGGCATCGCTCCATCAAGTCCATAACCAGATTGGCCTCGGTTTCGGCGGTATTTTGCCGACCTAATTTCTGATTTATTTTACTGATACTTAGGCCATTAAACGTTGTATCGGCGCCGTAATAAGAAACGACAGCATACTCGTAATTCTTCCGTAAGTTTTTCGTCAACGTTTCCAGCATTTCGGTACGGATTTTAGTGCGGGTCGTTGGGTTACGAAACCGGGTCAGCACCGCCGAATCGCCATCGGCCAA
>CAXVWN010000043.1:0-6556 GCA_964263725.1 Spirosoma sp. | reverse complement strand
CGACCAGTGCTTCCATGTCTTGTCGACCCGTTTGCAAACGTAGATGTCGTTGCTTCCCAAACCGCCTTCCCGATTGCTTGAAAAATACAGCGTAGCGCCGTCAGGAGCCAGAAAAGGTGTTGTTTCCGTAAATTTGGTATTCACTTCCGGGCCAAGCTCCACGGGCTTAGTCCACGACCCATCTTTTTGCCGGAAACTGACATAAATATCGTCGTCTTTACTGTTTTTCTTTTCACTGAACGCCATTAGCAACACCTTCCCATCGGCTGACATAAACCCACAGTCGAACTGCCCCTTGCTCATGTTGACATAATTGGGAATGTCCATTTTTTGCGGGGGCGACCAGCCGCTAGCCGTTTTCTTACTGAGCGAAAATCCACGCGTTTCGTAATTTCCGTTGGTGTATTGCCCTTTTATAAGCATCGTGTTGCCGTCGGGCGTGATGCTATAAGCGCAATTGTATTCGTCTTTATTAAGCGGAAACCCCATACGCCGGGCAGGGCCCCATTTACCGCTGGCAGCATCAAGATCAGCATACCAGATATCCTGACTTCCTTTGGCGCCGTGCGTATTATTAGGGTGGCTGATGCGGGCAAAATAAAGCGTTTTACCGTCGGGCGCAATCATCGGATTGATCTCATTATACTCCGAGTTGACCTGGCTTCCGAGGTTTTCGACCTTTGTCGAGTCTTTGGCCGACTGGCCGTTTATATGCAGTGAAATCAGCAGAAAAAGCAGGCTAGCGGCAATGGCACCATTGACATTCATACAGTTACGTAAAAAGGGGGTGGGGTACTTTCAGCAAGAACGACAATAGGGTATTGTTTTGTATATAGCCCTAACTGCCTTATACCACGACCCGCAACTTCGCAAAACTCAGTAGCAATACTTTCTCTCCGGCTCGCTCAAATACAATAGTGGCTTTGCGCTCTGTACCATTCACTTCTACAGCTTTAACCGTGCCAAAACCAAACTTTGAGTGTTCAACTCGTTGACCAGCCGCAAGTTCAGCCGTGCTGGTGGGTGCAAAATCCGCAGAAGGGGTATGAGAGACGGTTGGCTGTGGCGCCTGCGAACGGGCCGTTTTTTGCGCCAGCGACCGGACAAAGCTCATTGAACCGGTCGATGTGCTTTCGCTTTTATCCCGTTCGGGCCGATCAAAATCCAGACGGCTTGGTGCCGATCGTTGCTTTGACAATTTCATGTACTTCTGGTCGATTTCCATCAGAAATCGGCTCGGCTCGCACATTTTCAATCGACCGTAGTGATAACGTGTTTCGGCGTAGGAGACGGTCAGGCGTTTTTCGGCCCGCGTGATGGCTACGTAAAACAAGCGTCGTTCCTCTTCCAGATCGTTACGACTTTCGAGCATCATCTGGCTTGGGAACAGATCTTCCTCTAATCCAACAATGTGTACATTCTTGAATTCAAGCCCTTTAGCCGCATGGATAGTCATCATTGTCACGCGGTCATTGTCGCCATCGTCTTCTTTTTCATCAGCG
This sequence comes from Spirosoma sp., assembly GCA_964263725.1. Lineage (GTDB taxonomy): Bacteria > Bacteroidota > Bacteroidia > Cytophagales > Spirosomataceae > Spirosoma. Next base: position 5,054 of record CAXVWN010000043.1, on the reverse strand, counting down.
GTGGTTAGTAACGATACAGACTGAAGAAATGCACTAAGGCTCTTTTCTTCATTATCAGGATTATCGACGAATTCCTTGATGGCGTTCAGCAGTTCCTGTACGTTTTCGTAGCGGGCTAACCCTTCAACGGTTTTGTCATCATACAATTCCTTTAGCAAACCCGATGCTTTGGCAATGTGCGAAGCTACCTCAAAGGCATCTTTCTGATCGAGTAGCAGTTTGAAGCTTTTTATAAGATCGGCAAAACCTTCGATAGCTATAGATGATCGACCGGCCACATGTTTGCTGATTTCGGCAACAATCTCCCAGACAGAATCCTGTTTCTCAGCCGCAATCACGCTAATCTTGGCTACGGTTGTGTCGCCAATGCCGCGCTTGGGCAAATTGATGATACGCTTGAAGGCCTCTTCGTCCTGTTGATTGACTGTGAAGCGCATGTACGCAATCAGGTCTTTAATTTCTTTACGCTGATAGAAAGACAAGCCACCAATAATGCGGTACTTGATGCTCACTTTGCGCAGGGCTTCTTCAAATGCCCGAGACTGGGCGTTGGTACGGTACAGAATCGCGAAGTCGTTGTTCAACAGCGACTCGTTCATCTTAGTCTCAAAAATGGCTGAGGCTACTAACCGTCCTTCTTCATTATCCGACGATGCTTTGATGACATCAATTAATGGACCATCTTCATTATCGGTGAAGACAGATTTTTCCAGCTGATTTTTGTTGCGGGCAATAATCGAGTTGGCCGCTTGAACAATCGTTTTGGTGGAGCGATAATTCTGTTCCAATTTTACGATTTTGACATTTTCTTTGCCGTAGTCGCGCTGGAAATTCAGAATGTTTTCGATGTTGGCTCCCCGGAAGGCGTAAATGCTTTGCGCATCGTCGCCCACGATGCAAATGTTCTGATGAACAGCCGCCAATTTTCTGGTAATGAGATATTGGGATACGTTTGTATCCTGAAACTCATCGACCATTATGTGTTGAAACTTGTGTTGATACTTATTCAGAATATCTAAATGATCGCGGAACAAGACGTTTGTATTGAACAGTAAATCATCGAAGTCCATGGCGTTGGCCGCAAAGCAACGAAGTGTATACTGCTTATATATTCGACCAATCTGAGGCATCCGGGCGGCTTCATCGTCGGCCTGAATTACGGCATTGTTAATGTAATCGTCCGGGCCGACGAGTCGGTTTTTAGCTCCCGAAATTCGGCCAAAAACACTATTGACACGATAAACCTTATCATCAATTCCCATCTCTTTAATAATGCTACGCAACAGCGACTTCGAATCGTCGGTGTCGTAGATTGAAAAGTTGCTGGTATAGCCGATGGCTTTCGCTTCGATGCGTAAAATTTTGGCAAAAACGGAGTGGAATGTTCCCATCCAGATATTGCGGGCCTCTGTTCCAACAACCTTTTCGATACGGCTACGCATTTCACCAGCCGCTTTGTTGGTAAACGTCAGCGACAGGATGCGGAAAGGGTCAATACCGGTTTCAATCAGGTGGGCAATGCGGTAGGTTAGTACACGGGTTTTGCCCGAACCTGCTCCGGCTATAATCATCAGCGGGCCGTTGCCGTGCATGACGGCTTCCCGCTGGGGGTCATTTAATCCAGAAATATAATCAACCATTCGGCTCGTTTCTCTTCCTTCTATAACAAGTAAAAGTACGAAAAAATTTGGTCGAGGTCGCTAGGAACGCAGATTGAACGGATTCGTTACAATGACCGAAAATGAAGAATAAATTTCACAAAAAAGACTCTAAATCAACGTTCATCAGTTCTGAAAAGGACGACGATGTGGCTGCACCACCATCACCTTTTCGGTATCGAAGCCATTCGTGGGTCTTGTAATTGTAGACGAAGCCTTCCATAATTCCGTAATCATCTTCCCCAATGAGCCGAATGACTTTGCGCAAGTCGTTGTTGACACCACGGTTCGTACAAACCTCAATAATAACGCGGGTCTATTCTGCTGTTTGATCAAAAAGAATCAGATCAGGCACAGGAAAGCCTGGTCCCTCATCCAATGGTGTTTTGGGTAGAGGAATCAGTTTTATCGTCTGTTTATGATAATACAGCACTCCCAACTCGACGGTCAGCTTACTAATCACAAACTAATGGCCAAACGGCGAATTGGTTCCGTCGTCTTCCTGAACAAGCTGTAGTTTGGGAAATTGCGGGTTGTGCATAGCTACTTAGCTGATTTATATGGCTAAGTTACAGAAAAACAGCATTTAAGCGGAGAGGAGAGAGAAACGCTTACTTTTTCTGAATTATTGTGCAACATTCTCAATATTCCTGCATCTTTCTCTCGTTAACAAACTAAAGCAACCGAGACGCTGAACCTTTTGGAATCGAACCGTAACGTTGGGCCGCCTTACCCAGACCGTCATGCCGAATTGGTCAAACGCTGCCAGCAAGGTGAGCGACGAGCGCAGTATGACCTTTATCAGCAGTACGTTAAGGCGATGTACAACGTCTGTCTGCGGATCTTGAACCACGAGGCCGAAGCCGAAGATGTATTGCAGGAGGCTTTCATGGATGCCTTCAGCCATATTAATTCGTTTCGGGGACAGAGTACGTTTGGGGCGTGGTTGAAGCAGATTGTGGTGCATCGGGCCATCAACCATTTGCGTAGTAAGCGATTGGAACTGGTGGATCTGGACTCGAACCGGATCGGCGAAGACGATGGCCCGGATTTCGCCGATACAGAACCTTACGACGAGGATAACACACAATTAGAAGTCGAGCGCGTTCGGCGAGCCATGCAGAAATTACCCGAAGGTTATCGCGTGGTATTATCGTTGTATTTATTTGAGGGCTACGATCACGAAGAAATTGGCAGTGTTCTGAACATTAGTGAAACCACATCGCGAACGCAGTATCTACGGGGTAAAAAACGGTTGCTGGAATTACTGTAATACCAACGTAGTCGTTAGGGAAATTAGGCGTACCAATAACAAATACGAACGACGAAGCTTTTGATTCGGCGCTACAAATATGAAGAAAGACAATCTTGAACGCTTCGTGCGCGACAATCGCGAGGCATTTGACGACAAGGAACCATCGGGCAATCTATGGCAAAAAATAGATGCCGGACTGGATGGTCTTGGACTGAATGGTACTGGCCTGGATGGTTCCGGGTTGGAAAATTCTGGCTTGGAGATGCCGCAACCCAATAAGGAAGCGCCCTTTCTTCAAGTCCATAAAAATCCATCCTTAGCCGAAAGATCGAAAATTGACGGCAGGCAAATTGGCTGGCCTACGCTCGATTGGCGGGTAGCGGCCTCAATTGCAGTGCTATTGCTGGCGGGTGCTTTTCTTTATATGAATCGGCAATATGGGGTTACGCATCAGCCAGAAATTGTAGCAGCCAGTCCAATGTATGCCAAAGAAGTCGTTCAGTACACGCGATTGATTGATGATAAACGAAACGAACTGAAGCAAATGACGGAGGGTAATCCGGCTCTGTACAAGGAGTTTGCAACAGACCTCGACCGGCTCGAAAAATCATATCAGTCGTTAAAAGCCGATTTACCCCAAAATCCGAATCAGGAAGTGCTTATTCAGGCCATGATCCAAAATCTGCAACTCCAGATTAACCTGCTCAATGAACAGTTGCGCGTTATCCAGCGCATTAAACAACAAACTCATGAAACGAATCCTGTATAGTGTTTTACTGTGTCTTAGCCCATTTCTCACCTGGGCCGAAGACCCGATTGATGTCGGTATTAGTGCCATCGAAAAAAAGAAAACCATTATCAAACTGTTCGACGTAACCAGCAACGATAATTTAGTAATAGATAATCAGTTCGGGCAAGTATCGATTGGGTTGTGGGATAAGAATGAAATTCGTGTTCAGATTACGATCATTGCCAATTCGGATTCTGATGAGCGAGTGCAGAAATTCCTGGATGCGGTTTCAATTGACGAAAAGCGAACGGGAAACCAGATTAGCGTCCGTACTAATTTCAGTCAGAATAGTGTTTCTAACTGGAGTTTGGGGAAATGGAAAGAGGGTGGTGAGCGTAATTTCGTTAAGATCAACTACGACGTTATGATGCCTAAACAGAACGCATTAACCGTGCGAAACAAGTTTGGCAACACCAGCATTCCGGCGTTTCAGGCTCCACTAACGGTCTATAGTCGCTATGGTAACTTCAGTGCCGATGACCTTACCAGTCGTCAGAACGATATTGATGTTGCGTATGGCAAAGCGGATATTGGCAACTTTGGTCAGGGAAAAGTGGATATGGCGTATGGTAATCTGGAGTTATCTCGGGCTAATGTGCTTACACTGACCAATAAATTCGGCAAGATGAACATTGGCAATGTTGGTAAATTAGATGCCGACATTAATTATTCTGGCGCTAAAATCGGTACGCTACGTGAATCAGGGAAAATTAAGCTCGATTTTTCAAGTGGTTTTCGGATTGATCAGCTATTGAAAACGGTCGAAAATGTCGATATTCAATCGTCTTACTCATCGGTGGCCCTGCCAATGGATGATGATAATGACTGCGATTTTGACGTAACCGTTAGCTATGGTAATTTCAATTATGGATCTGGTTCGGCAATGCATTTTAAATCCCAGCCGAACGAGAATGATAATCACCGCGGGCCTCGCCTAACAAAACAATACATTGGTAAAATGGGTGATGGCTCCGGTGCCAAAGTTCGTGTTGTGGCGAAGTTCGGGAATGTGAATTTCAAGTAGTCAGCATCTCAATAACAGCCCGATGCTGTGGAAACTCAGCTAGTAAGTTAAATCGGTCAGCCATTTCGAAATCGGCAAAGTCGAAACCGGGAGCCACTGTACAGCCAACGAGCGAGAAGTCGACTCCCACGGTGGGCTTTGATCCGAACCAGCAGCCTGCCGGCACAACTGCCTGAAACACCTCACCTTGTTCGGGATTGTTGCCTAATCGAATAATCGTTAATTCGCCGGTTGCCGAAATAACGAAAATCTCCAACGGCCCGCCCGCATAAAAATGCCATATTTCATCGGAGGTAATCCGATGAAAAGCTGAAACGTGATGACTTT
>CAXVWN010000042.1:0-3548 GCA_964263725.1 Spirosoma sp. | reverse complement strand
TTCGTTCTGGTTATTCAACCGGCTGTTCACGATGACCAGTTTCCCATTAACGTTCGAATAGTTCACGGCAGGAACGTGGTTGCCCGCTGCGGCTTTATACAACCCCGCTTTTACCGATGGTGAACTCTCGGTCGTAACGGCTCCACCGTATTCCATAATGGCGTTATCAATCAGCAATTCGGCGCAGGTTGGCGCGGCAATGATACCGCCCCAAAGATTGCCCCACTGGTTGGCGGTTGTTTTCCAGGCATCGGGTACGGTAAGTTTCACCGGATTAGCCGCTGTTCCCATTATGTACAGATTGCCCTTGACAATAAATTCCGGCTTCACGGTTGAGTCACTAAAAACGACCGTTACACCTTCCTGAATGACTAAAGACTGGCTGGCCGGAACCTGTAAGTGGCCCGTAATTTTATATGTACTACCCTTTTCCCAAACGCCCGACACATCGCCCGACACGGCTTCTTTTACAACGGGCGTTACGGGGGTTGGCGTTACAATAGTGTTGGTATCATTGCTTTTCGAACAACTCACCAGCACGGCGGCTGACAGCGCGGCTAGAATAAAGACTTGTTTCATGGTAATCAATTGGTTGGTCATTGCTTTTAAAGTTTGTACCGTATGCCCAGTAGATACGAGCGTTGATAGAAGTCCCGCCGGATAAGCGTTTTGCCCGATATATCCTGATTGGGCACATCAGAATTTTTACTGCTTACATTCTTGATGAAAATTTCGGTTGGTGTATTGAGCAGGTTATTCGCCTTGACAAAAAGCAGTAACGCTTTCCCAATGCGCTTTTCGGCTGATGCATCCATTTGCACGAAACCCTTCTGGTACAGATCGTTATCGACAAATTGCGAAACAGTGTTGATACGTCCGCCCGTGTAACTGGCCGCGAGTTGCCCATCCCAGCCATGTTCGGCGTCCTTATAGAGAAGCGATAGATTAGCCACGTGCCCCGACTGGCCGTAGAGCGGCCGGGTTTGATTGACGGTGATGGTTTGTAAATCGCCCTGCTCATTGCGAATCCGTTTCGACTTGGGCGTTGTAATGCTGGAGTTCGTGTAGGTGTAGTTCGCTTTTATGCCCCACTGCCGGAAATATTTGATGGCGTCAACCTCCAGACCAAAGTTGGTTGCATTCCCGAAGTTGCCCGGCCCGTAGTACAAATCCTGCCCCCGAATGGCATCCTTTTGAAGCGTGTATTCGATGGGATCTTTGATGTATTTGTAAAACGCACCGATCATAAACTGCTCCAGTGCGCGTGGAAAAAACTCGTACCGCAGGTCAACGTTGTCGGCAATGGCCCGTTTCAGGTTGGGATTGCCGCGCTCCTGATATTCTTCATTGACAATCCGATACGGCACAATTTCGAAAAAACCGGGTCGGTTCAGCGACCGGAAATACGACAAACGCCAGTTCGTTTTCTCATTGGGCCGGTATCGAAAATGCAGACTTGGCAGCACATCGGTATAAATCTGACTGCCGGTTGGGTTGTCTTCGCCAATTGGAAACTTCATCGCGTAGCCCTGATCGGTATGCTCGATGCGAACGCCCCCGGTCACTTCGAGCGGTTGGTCGGTGGTGCGAAATTGCAGATAACCCGATGTCGTTTTCTCCGTCGCGTCGTAGTTCAGCGCCGATGCTACCGAACCCAGCGGATTTTGTACGTTCCAAGCAATCTGGTTATAATTCGTAAAATCGACGCCGTACTGCGCAAAAGGATTTGTAGGTCGGAGCGTATAATTGTTGTAGAAATTAGTCCGTTGTTTATCCCGGTAAAGACCACCCGCCATCCATTCGACAGCCATACCCGCCAGATTTGTTTTAAGTGTAAAATTCAGATAACCAGCCAGATCCGTATCGGAATTGTGTTCCCATCGGCGGGCACCATCCTGCACGGTTGTCCGCGTGTCAACAAAGTTTTTGCGGATACCCAGTAAGGGTACATAGGTCTGGTCGGGTACTTCGTTGGTCGCCAGCGAATAAACCGCCGACCAGTTTACACTAAAAGCGGGCGTTAGCTGGTGCGTGCCCTGAAGTGTGCTGGTATAGATTTTTTGCTTCGTCAGCCGGGAGCGAGTTTCGTAGCCTAGGGTTGCATTGCCCAGCACCGGATCGAAACCACCAATGCCTAATTCGGTCGATTTCGTCTCGCGAATTTGCTGGTTTTCCAGGCTGATGAGCGCGTTGAACCACTGAATTTTGTGGTTTTCATTGATTCGAAAATCCATTTTAGCATGCAGACCATATCGGGTCTGATGCTCTGAGTATTGCCGCTCACTCTGCTTGGTAAGCGTTATGCCCCGTAACGTATCGACCACATCACCAACAAAAAACAGGCTGTTGCTGCCCCGGTACGTATTCTGTACACTCCCGGCCAGCATAACGCCAAACCGACGATTGAAAAAACGGTTGCCAATGGCAAAACTGCCCAGCAAATTGGGGGGCGGATTGTGGCTGGTGTATGTCGTTGACGCTTTATTGAAATCCGTGGATTTGGCGCTGTACTGGTTACCAAACTGCTCGTAGGGCGATTGCGAATTGATATTTTTAACGTCAAAATTCACGAAGGGCCGGTTGAGAAACAGTTCGCTATAACCCGACGATACATTCGCCAGCACCGTCAATCGGTCAGGGGCTTCCTTCATCACCATGTTGATGGCTCCGCCAATAGCATCTCCTTCCATACTGGGTGTCAGGGCTTTATATACCTCTAGTCGGTCGAGGAGTTCGGCCGGAAAAATGTCCAGGGGTACGTATCGGTAGCGATTGTCGGGGCTCGGAATCTTAACTCCATTGACGAGTGTGTAGTTGTAGCGTTTGTCCATGCCCCGCAGAATCGCGTACTGACCATCGCCGTTACTATTTCGCTCAATGGAAATGCCCGATACCCGCTGAATGACATTGGCAACGGTAAGGTCGGGGGAGAGTTCGATGGTGCGTCCCGACACGATGTTAGTGACTTGCAGGGCGTTCCGTTCGAGGTCGCGGGCGGTACGGTCGCTGGAACCGTCGCGTTTCGCTTTGATAGTCACTTCCGTCAGCTGACGGTCATTTTCCGTTTCCAATGGCAGATCAATCGTCAGCACATGATCGTCACTTTTAATGACAACATCGCGGCTCATTGTCCGGTAGGACACGTAACTAATGCGGATTTTGTAAGACCCGGTGGGGACGTTTTTAATTAGATACGAGCCATCTAACCCCGAAACGTTATAAAGCTTTGTGTTTTCAATAACTAGCGTGGCCCCCACCACAGGTTGCCCCGTTACAGCATCTATGGCCCGGCCTCGGATAACTCCGCCTGATGCCCCCAGCGAGACGGAAAGTAAGGTAATAAAGAGGTATATTTTGTTGATAGAAATGCAATTCATAGAAACGAACCAGGTACGGTAACAACCGTTTATAACGGCACCGCAAAACAAGCCCCTTTCGTTGAGAAATGATTTATCTACCTTATTATGACTTTATTAGATCTTTCTGGAAAAGCTTCTTATTAATTTAATGTGGATTTTTGATTTCGTACTTGTGGAGAATTAGATTAC
>CAXVWN010000041.1:0-4199 GCA_964263725.1 Spirosoma sp. | reverse complement strand
AAATTTCTTATCGGCACCGGCCACTTCAAAGCCTTTCAGATAACCATACTTATCCTTCGCCATCAATCCACTGCCGCCATTACGAAACGTCAGCATAGCCCGGTTACCATCAACGGTCATTTTATCGACTTGTGGGCCACGCGATGCTTCGCCGGTGCTCGTTTCACTTTTCTGATAGGCAACACGCATGGCTTCGGCGGCTAAGCGATTCCCAACGTCCAGTTTGTTTTTCGGGTGAATATCCGTCCGCTCGCCAATATCTGAGGTTACGGCCATGCCCGTATTAGGCAATTGAAGCGTCATGGTCTGCGCTTCACGAAGCTCGGCCCAGGTACTGCCCTGCCGACTGTCTCCGTTAGCCGCGTTATAACTGGCCAGCTGAACAAACAAAAACGGAAAGTCATATCCCCAATGTTGGCGCCAGTCCTGAATCATGAGCGGAAACGTTTTCCGGTATTGATACGCCCGGCCCGCATTCGACTCTCCCTGATACCAGATAGCACCTTCAATAGCATACGGTATCAGCGGATATAGCATGGCATTGAACAATTGAGTCGCGTAGGTATTCGGTCCCGGCTTATACGACGACGGGAAAACGCTGGCTACCCGATATTTCCATTTACCCGCCAGCAGAATAGTCAGACTTTCGCCGGAGAGATTAAGTTGATCGGGTCGTCCCATGAGTCCCCCGCTCCCGCCGGTATCGGTCACTCGCACAGCAACCACATTACGACCCGGCTTTAGTAATCCATCGGGCAATGCATAGTCGCGCGCTTTGTTTCCTTTGCTATTACCCACCAGTTGACCATTCACAAACGTCGAATCGCTATCCGCTACAGAACCAATATGGAGAACCATTTTTTGTAATTTGCTGCCTTCCGGTATAATGACTTCCTGCCGAAACCAGACCACACCATCCAGCGTTGGCAAACCACTCCACTCCCAATCGCCGGGCATATTCATGGTCTTCCATTCGCTATCATTTACCGTAGCACTTGCCCAGGTTTGCTCATCGGCAGCTGTAGGCAAACCACCCTGTAACCCTTGTAAAAGTGTTTGAATACGAGCCGAGCCACCCTTAAGTACTTCTTCGTCGGTGGCGGGTAATTTATTGGCTACCAGTCGCAACTCGTCATTTTGATTCATGGCGTCGCGGCTCGTCCAAGTTTCAGAATGTGTGCCGCCCCAGGATGTATTAATCAGCCCAATCGGCACGTTCAGTTCTTTTTGTAATTGCTTGGCGAAAAAATAACCAACAGCAGTAAATTGAGGAGCCGTTTCGGGGCTGCATACGCTCCAGCCTCCCTCCATATTATCTTTGAGGGTCAGGCTTACTTCTTTTTTAACCAATAGTTGCCGGATGTTTGGGTAATTGGCCAGCGGGATTTCAGTTTTTGCATTAGAAGCCGAACCCAGAGGCCACTCCATGTTCGACTGCCCGGAACAAATCCACACCTCGCCCGCCAGAACATCATCGAACGTAACCGTATTTCTGTTTCCCTTCACCAGCATTTGATAGGGGCCGCCTGCTTCCATAGCATCAAGCGAAACGCGCCACTTCCCATCTTTGCCTGCTTTGATGGTCTTAATCTGATTATTTAGGGTTACCGTTACTTTCTCGCCAGCATCGGCCCAACCCCACACCGGCACCGGTTTCCGGCGTTGCAATACCATATGCGAACCAAAAACATTGGGTAAACGCACATAGGCAAATGAAGTCTGAACGGCCAGCAAACACAGCAGGAATGCCCCCCATTTTAATCGTTTCATTCGTAGTCAGGATTAAAGTTATGTGTCCATTCGAACTATCGGAACGGTCGTTATCCTAAAAGACGCAATTCTATTTTTATCCTTATTGATTAACAAATCTTCGTCCAAGACAGGATGAAAACGGAATACTGTCCTCAAAATCAGCGGTAAGGCTGGCCTGAAAACGCCAGAAGAGTTCATGAATAATGCCGCTCAAGGTCGGCTCGTAATAGCGACCGAACGGCGGAACTCGAGTTAAGAAAATGGGCGAGTTATCTGGCACGCTAAATAGCAGCCAATAGGTTTTGTGATACTAACGAGAGGCCTAATTCAGCCTGTCCAACGTAATGCCTGAAGGCTCTGCAATTAGCGAATGTGTCCGATTTTGCCTTGCACATTCAAAGCATTCGATGCATTACGACGGGTAGCATAGGTGTAACGCAACGTCGCGCCAAAAGTCATACCCGTACCGGCTCCCTGCAATTGCGCCTGTTGTGCCGATGTACGCTTTGCGATATAAACAACGTCGGTCGTTACTACATTGGTCAGGCCCCAAAGTTTACGGGCCGAAATACCCAGATCAAACGCATTACTCAACCGTACATTATACTCAACGCCCAGTTCGGCTAACGTGGTCATTTTGGGGTTGGTATACGTCTGACTATTCAATTGAAATGACTCTGGCGCTTCCCATCGGTCCTGGTATTTGTAGCCAGTTACCGAAAAATTACTTATTTGCTCACGGCTATTCGGCACAACCCACATGCCGCCACTTAGCCAAAAACCGGATCGAAGCCAGGGTTTGCTGGTTGATACTAAAAGTCGTTTTCCACGCAGTACAAGCGCACTTCGGTTATCTGTAGAGCGGAAAGATAAAGGCGGGTTGGTATTGTTGACGGACATCTGGGTATGAATAGGCATCCGGGTATACCCCCCTTCAACCATCCAGCGCTCGCGGTAAGACCAGCCAAGCATAACACCCCAGCCTACTTTGCTAACAAGATCGCTTTGAAGAAGACCATTAAATGAGTTATCGAGTTGAGCACGGTCAGTTTTAACGAAACTGTCGAAGGCAACATACCAGCGGTCGCGAATTTGTGGTCCGCCGTAGCGAGTTAGCAATCGTTTATATTGTTGACTTTTTTCGGGAGCCCGGTAGTAATCCGTAACCCCTTGCCCACAAGCGGGCAGTACAACTAAGCTCAGTAGTACATACAGCAAGTAGCGTTTCATCATCAGGTTCCGGTTAAAGCGTTTTACAAATAACGCGATAAAGCTTTGTTTGTTAACTACTTACAGCAATTTAATTCGTAAGCGGTAATTACATAAGACTGATGGGGTATTTATTTACTTTTTTTCGATTTAACGCGTCCCGAAACAAGTATTAGCAAACTAATCTATAACTCCTTATAACAAAGAAACCCAGCCGTAAAGGCTGGGTTTCTTTGTTGGATTATCTGTAAATTTTGTGTTGCTAGTGGCTCATTTTTCTCAGCCGTGTTTCATAACAGGCACCGAAATCGTCATATTATCCCAGGCAATAGCAATGCTACTGTTGGCAGGGGTAATAATAAGTTTTTCGATCGGTGTTTTATTCATCGAAACCGGCACTTTAATCGTTGCCACGTCAGTCCCTTTAATTTTTTCGTAATCATAAGCACCCCATTGACCCAGTGTGCTATTCAAAATAACGCTCCATTCTTTTTCGCCGGGGATGGTAAATAGGGTGTACGTTCCCGCTTTCACCATCTTATCGCCAAACATTACGTCGCTTTTGAACGTCACTTCAGTGGCGTCATTGGCACCTGTCCGCCAGACTTTACCGTATTTTTCCAGGCTGTTAGAACCGTCAGCGCCAAAAATAACCCGACCTTTTTTTGCCGGTTGACCATACACTACTTTAATATTCTTGTCCGGACTTTCGGCCGTTATTTTAGGGCTTACGGGTGCTTTTTTATCCTGCGCCTGTACCAACGATACCGTTGCAAAAAGGAAAGCAAAAACTGCAAGTGCGTTTTTCATGTGTTAATGATTGGATTGGTTTATAAATTTATTAGTATCTAAACGCTACAAAGTAAAGGATAGTTTTTTGTGATTAACATATAGACTAAACACAAAATCTGGTATTTTTAGCTTCATAACCGTATGTAAGCATACCCTTTTCAAACCGAATCGCCCCTCATGGCCTCAACTTATTTCAGTAAACGCAACCTCCAGTTTTTGTTGCACGAAGTCTTCAAAGCAGAGGAACTGACCAAATACGACTATTTCAGTGCCCATGACCGCGAAACCTTCAATCTCGTGCTCGATTCGGCTACCTACATTGCCGACACGCTTATGCACCCCTACCTCAAGGATGTCGACAAAAACCAGCCTGAACTTAAAAATGGGCAGATTACAGTCCATCCCAAAATAAAGGAATATTTGAAAGCTATGGGCGACGCAGGCCT
>CAXVWN010000040.1:0-20771 GCA_964263725.1 Spirosoma sp. | reverse complement strand
TAGCCGAGTAGACTTGCGTAACATAAGCCCCGGCTGGAACCGCTGTATAACGCAATGTTGCTGCCGCCGTCGTCCGGTAAACCCGATTGGCGAGCGTAGCTGCCGCAGCACCAGTCGAATTGATTAACCGTGCCGATGCGGCTGATACATCAGGAGCCAGATTGAAGAACCGAACTTTCGCCGTTCCAGCCGCTGGAGCCGTCAGTGTATCGGTTACGGTTAACGTTCTGATTCCACCTAAATCGGTGCCTGTACCTTTAGGCCGCGCAATCGTATCTGTCACGAAAATAGTATAGTTCGTACCAGTTAAGAAAGTTGACTTAGCCGACAAATCTGTAGCACCTAATGTACCACCCGAACCCGTGATCCGAACTTGATCTGAGCCTAACGGGACACCGATATAACCCGTGTTTGCACCAGGAGCAAGTGCTGCACCAGCCGCTACATTTTCAAATAACGCGGTGATGCTTGGTGCATTGGAGGCATTGACTACTATAGCTTTGCTTGATGTAGTATTATAGCCTGTTGTCGATGGCGACGCGGCTGGGTAATCGGGGTCCTGGCAACTAACCATTGCAGCCACGACCAGACCAGTTACTGCCAGCATTGAAATAGATTTCAGTTGCTTTTTCATAATTTAAATTGGCTTTTGCAATTAATGGTTAGTTGAAAATGTAACGTACACCCAACTGCATCTGCCAGCGTGAATTAGTTGTTGCGTTGCTAACGCCTACGTTGTTGATGTAAGAAGTAATGTTATTATTAGCATCTACGGGAGCAACAAATGTGAAAACCGGACGCCCCGTCGTGCCTGTTGGCGTATTTGGTGTTTCATAACCAGCAACTGTAAGCAGGCTTGTACGAATTGGTGTTTTCAGCAATCCCCAATCCGATTTCAGGAAATTTAGCACGTTAATAACTTCCCAGGATAACTGAATCGTGTTACGTTTGGTACCCACTTTTACGTAGAAGTCCTGCAACAGGCGAAAGTTCAACGAATTGAACCAAGGTAATAGAGCTGCATTACGTTGGGCATACTCACCCCGGTGTTTGCTTAAATAAGCATCCTGATTGATGTATGTGTTCAACTGATCCCAGATCTGCTGTGTTGTCCGGGTATCTGTAGCATTGGTGGTTGTTAGCAGAACTTCGCTCTGGCTTTTTGGGATATACATTAAGTCAGAACTCACATCATCACCGTTTACGTTGCCGCTGTACGTGTATGAGAAGTTACCCGCGCTAGATCCCTGATAGATAAATGAAAGTGTCGTAGCGGCAGCTTTCAGGTAATCGAACCGGTATGATGCAAAGGCGACAACACGGTGAGGAGTCCAGGCATTAGAGTAAGATAGACCAGGATAACCTGGGTTCGAAACGTAAGGGTTACCGGTATAAAGACTACCCGCCGTCGAAGCACCTTGCGCGTTAATATCTTTCGAGTCCGTAAAAGTATAGGCAACCGATCCGTTCAAACGACCTGACGTCTTTTGCAGTTGACCCGTAATGCTCAAGGCATAACCCTTGTTTACATTATCCAGAACCAGTGCTTGAGAAATCCGGCTATTGATAGCCGTGTTCGTACCATACAATGAACGACCATCACCAGCTAACGTGCCAACAGGATTAGGCAAATTGGCATTACGGATGTAAATGGCATTAATATCTTTCGTATAGATAATTTCACCCGTTGCTACAAATCCACCTGGCAGTGTTTTATCAAGGCCAATGTTAGCCCGGAACACCTGAGGGAATTTAAAGGTTGGTGTTGTTACGTTGATGGCAAACGTTGGCGTTGTTGGCGAACCATTGTAGGGAGTCAGCTTTGGCACATATTGAGTAACATTCGGACTGAACACAACACTAGCTGCCGTATTGGCTGCCTGTGTTGCATTATATGTCGTTCCAAAAAATACGCCATTGTTGCTTAACTGGTTGGAAATCCAGACGAATGGAACCCGACCGGTAAATACGCCCACACCACCACGAAGTTGCAGAGACTTATTACCCAGTACATCCCAGTTAAAGCCTACGCGAGGAGACCAGAGTGGAGTTGTTTTAGGTAGTCTGTCTACATTCAATTTTTCGCCACCATTGAAGGCAACGGAATCGACATATTTATTACCAAGCAAGTTAGTGCCTGAATACGTTGGAATATCTACCCGAAGACCAAGTGTTACCCGAAGGTTCTTGATTCCGGCGTAAGCATCCTGCGCATAGAAACCAAACTGTGCTGCTTTCCAATCGGCGGCAGGTGCCGGATTGTCAGGTAGCGCCGAATACTGCTGATAGAAACGAGCAGGTGCGTTTGCAGCCGTTGGAGCCGTTGCATTACCAATGAAGTCAGCAACACTATTGTACTGATAAACACCATTGATAACTTGTGTAAAGACATTGTAGAACTTGTAAAATTCGTTGGCAGTACCCAAGGTAACCGTATGATTACCCAGGAACATATCGAACTTATCGTTCACCTGAATAACATCCTGATTAAGTTTGTTATTAACGGTGAAAGGATCAGGTCCAAACGTAGTTAACGTAGTACCATTCGATCCAATAATATCTACCGTTGGGAATGATGGAATAGCACCACCACCGCCCTGCTCACGAGTATCGCGGAAAGCATTATAGCCTATCTGTAGATTGTTGGCGTATTTCCCGTTACCGAAAGATGAGTTCAACTCACCAATAATACTGTACAAAGCATTTTTGATCCGATAGAACGAATTTGAGAAGGGTACAGTGTTGATACTGTTTGCACGACCACCGGTAGGACCTGATTGAAAACCACCTGAACCACTAGCGGTTACATCCCGATAAGCGTTCAATTGGTTATAACGAACCGAAAATTTATGGTGATCATTTATGTTCCAGTCGATCTTAGCCAGGAACTTTATGCTCTGTTGTGGAACATTGAAGCTGCCATACGTACCTGGATCGTATGTCCAGCTTTTACCGTTATTAGGCGTGATCAGAAAAGTACGCAATGTTTCTAAATCAGCGGCATTAGCCGTACTAGCAGGATAAACAACCCCAGGGGATGTTGCCTTTTCATACTCTGCATTTACAAAGTAAAACAGTTTGTTTTTGATAATTGCGCCACCCAATCGTGCACCGTAATTATTATAGGTGAATTTACCCGAGCTTTTCTGTAAATCAGTCAAATCTGTACCACCGATTTTCTTGCTGGCAAGACCATCATTTTTGACGAAATAGTACGCTGAACCCTGCGTGTCATTCGTACCAGAACGGGTTACAGCATTTACGCCTGCTCCCGTAAATGAACCCTGCGACACATCATAAGGGGACAACTGTACACTTATTTCCTGAATAGCATCGACACTAACTGGTTGTGCGTTTGACTGACCACCAGGAAGTGCACTCAAGCCAAACACGTTGTTTGATGTAGCACCGTCAATTGAAAAGTTGTTGTAAAGGTTCGACCGGCCACCGAACGAGCCACCACCGTTACTCTGAGGAGTTAAGGCTGTGATGTCCTGAAAGCTCCGGTTTAGTGTAGGTAAGCGCTCAAAAGCATCTCGTTTGAAGTTAGTGGAAGCCCCCGCCCGTTCGCCGTCAATAATACCGCCACGTTGTGATATCACCACAACTTCAGACAATTGCTTACCTTCTTCGCCTAGTTGAGAGTTAGCCTCTACAGGCGTTCCCAAACTGGCATCAGTAATAGTACGAGTTTGCTCCTGAAAGCCAACAAACGTTACCGTCATTAAATAAGGACCACCAATCCGAACTGCTGGAAAATTATAACGCCCGGAAGCATTTGTCGTGATACCGTACTTGGTTCCCGAAGGTGTATGCACGGCCACAACCGTTGCACCAGGAAGTACAGCGCCTTTACTGTCAGTAACAACGCCATTAATCGACGAGGTTGTTACGCCTTGGGCCATGGCTCCGCTCCCGCAGAGAACAGCCAATAGAATACTGCCGACCAGCACAAACGCCATTCGAAATTGCAGTAAATTTTTAGACATAGAAGTGTTTGTTTGGTTAATAGCCTTGAGCAGACATGTTCTCAATTTAGGGACAAATATGCTTTATTTTTTTGAGCTGTACTGTAGGTCTTCTTAAAAAAGTACCAATATATAAAAGTCTATAGACGAAATTCTAAAAATAACACTATTTATGACTGGATACGTTCTATAATAGACTATTACCATATTGTTAAGCCCACAGTACCACTTAGATAGCCCAACAAACTTGCCAAAACCATTCTACCGACAATGATCTACATATATGAACAAATACCTGCTGTACTCCAGCATTTCTATCTTAGTTTTGTCGCCTTATGACGCCAACTGAAACGACTGCCTTTAAACTTACTCAATATAGCCACGGAGCGGGCTGTGGTTGCAAAATTTCGCCCAAAATTCTGGACCAGATTCTGCACACAGATGCAACGGTTATCCAGCCCCATTATAGCAACTTGATCGTTGGTAATGACTCTCGTGATGATGCCGCCGTTCTCGATCTTGGCAATGGAGAGGCTATTATAAGTACTACCGACTTTTTTATGCCTATTGTAGACGATGCCTTCGACTTTGGCCGAATTGCATCGGCCAACGCCATCAGCGATATCTATGCAATGGGGGGCGAACCAATTATGGCGATTGCTATTTTGGGCTGGCCGTTAGACAAACTCCCGCCCGAAGTAGCCAGACAGGTGCTGGAAGGTTCCCGGGCTGTTTGTCGGGAGGCCGGTATTCCACTTGCCGGTGGGCACAGCATCGACTCACCCGAACCTATTTTTGGACTTGCTGTTACGGGCAAAGTTCGAATTGAGCACCTCAAACAAAACAATACTGCTACCGAAGGGTGTAAGTTATATTTGACAAAACCTCTCGGCGTTGGTATTCTGACCACTGCTCAGAAAAAAGGAATTCTGAAACCCGAGCATGCCGACGTTGCGCCTGCTCAAATGGCAAAGCTCAACAATTTTGGAGCCGTTTTGGGCAAATTGCCGTATGTAAAAGCGCTAACCGATGTAACAGGTTTCGGCTTGCTAGGGCATCTTACCGAAATGGCCGAAGGGTCTGGTCTAAGCGCAACCCTTCTGTTTGACGCTGTTCCTACGTTGCCAATCATTGCGGAATATCTGGCACAAAAAAGTTTTCCCGGCGGCACCATTCGTAACTGGGATAGTTACGGCCATAAAATCAGTGAGTTAACCGAAATACAAAAATATATTCTGGCCGATCCACAAACATCCGGCGGCTTGCTGATTGCTATTGAGCCGGGTAACACAACTGAGTTTGAGCGCGTAGCCCACGAAAATGGCTTCGATCTACAGGCCTTTGGTGAACTGGTTGAGAGACGTGAAAAAGTGGTCTATGTAAATTGAGATTCAAACCCAACGGGGAACCATCAAAAGGCCTCAAGAATTTTGGCGACCTTTGCGACTACCTTTGCGCCCTTCGCGTTTAAGTCTATGAAATTATTCTTCCGTCAAACGGGTGAAACCGGACCTGCCATTGTCATTCTGCATGGCCTCTTTGGTTCATCTGACAACTGGTTAACCATTAGCAAAACGATTGCCGCACAGGGTTACCGTGTCTTTCTCCTCGACCAGCGCAATCATGGTCAGTCGCCCCGTGCCGATGAGCAGGATTATCAGAGCATGGCCGCCGACCTGCACGAGTTTTTAGTCGATCAGGGTCTCGACAATCCAATTCTGGTTGGTCATTCGATGGGTGGCAAAACGGTGATGCAGTATGTAATGACCTACCGTAACACGTTCAAAAAATTTGTTGTAGTCGATATTGCGCCCAAGTTTTACCCTATTCACCACGCCGAACTGATACGTGGGCTGAAAGCGGTCGATCTTCTGGGGATAAAGGGGCGCAATGAAGCCGATGCGGTTTTACAACACTATGAGCCGTTGCTGCCCGTGCGGCAATTCCTGCTTAAAAACCTCTATCGTAACGAGCAGGGAGGATTTGACTGGCGGATAAATATCCCCGCTATTGAACGCGAACTGCACACCATTGGCGAAGAGTTGACTAATACTCACATTGTGACCGAATCCTCATTATTTATCCGGGGTAGTGAATCGCCTTATATTTTGGATGAAGATATTCCGGCTATCAAGCGAATTTTCCCAAACGCTCAAATCGAAACTATTCAGGGGGCGGGTCACTGGGTGCAAGCCGAAAAACCAGTAGAGTTCGTTGAAACATTGATGAAGTTTGTAAATAGTTAGATTTGTCATGCTGGCGAAGGAAGCATCTTCGGTAGTTACACAGTATTCGCTCACCCGAAGATGCTTCCTTCCGCACCGGCGGACCGGTCAGCATGACAAAAAATGCCAACGCTATACCTTATTCCTACCCTACTCGCCGACGACACCGCCGAGCAAGTACTTCCCGCCTACGTTCGGATAGTACTCGAAAAAACGGATACCTATTTTGTCGAGAATGTCCGCACCAGTCGCCGGTTTATTAGTGGATTAAAAACAAGCCGTGTTATTGACGAAACAACGTTCTTTGACCTCGATAAAGATACTCCACCGGCCGACACACGCCGACAAATTCAGGAATTGACCGAGCGAAAACGAAACGCGGGCGTAATGTCTGAAGCAGGTTGTCCCGGTGTGGCCGATCCTGGCTCCGTCGTGGTTGGTATGGCGCATGCACTTGGCTGGCGCGTGGAACCGCTGGTTGGCCCATCGTCTATCTTACTGGCCTTGATGGCGTCTGGAATGAGCGGGCAATCGTTTGTCTTTCATGGTTACCTTCCCATCGAGCGGCAGGATCGAGCGCGGGCGTTGCGTTTTCTTGAGCAGGAAGCCCAGCAACGACAACAGACCCAGATTTTTATGGAAACGCCTTACCGTAATGATGCGGTCTTCGCCGATATAGTGGCGAATTGCCAGAGTAATACGCTCTTGTGCGTAGCATGTAACATAACCGCGCCTGATGCCTTTGTTCGTACAATGACCGTTCGTGAATGGAAAACACAGGTGCCTGATTTACGTAAAAAACCAACAGTGTTTCTACTTTTGTAAGTCAGTAAAGCGGGTAGAAACTGCGCTTTATCATTGTTATCGGCAGGTTTTACCGCACAGGCGGCCCTGCGCAACGGCGGGTTTCCCCGCGTTACCTATGATTCAAACCTTCGAGTTTTCCCCATTTCACGAGAACACCTATGTCATAGCCGACGATGTGACTGGCGAGGCTGTTATCATTGATCCGGGCTGTTACGAACAGGCCGAGAAAGAAGCATTAGCACGATTTATTGAGGATAAAAAACTTAAAGTCAAGTACATACTACTAACACATTCTCATCTCGATCATGTTTTTGGTGTTGCTTACGTGAAGCGAAAGTTTAATGTTAAAGCCTACCTGCACGAGTCAGACATGGTTATTTTCAACGATGTGCCAACTCGTTGTGCGCTTTATGGATTAAGAGGATTCGAGCCATCTACCATTGATGAATTTCTGAAAGAAGGCGACCAGTTTCAAGTTGGCAACACAATTTTAGATGTCATCTTTGTACCGGGACATGCACCGGGACACGTGGCGTTTGTGAACCACGCTGACCGATATATAATTGGCGGAGATGTGCTGTTTCGGGGAAGCGTAGGCCGTACCGACTTTCCGTATTGCAATCATGCTGATCTTATTGATAGCATCCGAACCAAGTTTTTTACCTTACCCGACGATTATATCGTTTACGCCGGTCACATGGATTCAACAACTATTGGCCAGGAGAAACGAACCAACCCGTTTGTAAAAGCAATGTAAAACGGAATGGTATTCCGTTTTACGGATATGAAACTACTCAAACACATTCCCAACGCCATGACCTGCGGCAACTTGCTGTGTGGCTGTGTTGGTATGGTGATGGCCCTGCGCGGTCATCTGGACACGGCTGCTTGGTTAATTGGTCTGGCGGCTGTTCTTGATTTTGGCGACGGCTTTGTAGCCCGAATGGTAAAAGTCTCGGGACCATTTGGGAAAGAACTGGATTCACTGGCCGATGTTGTCACGTTTGGTGTATTGCCCGCTACGATCGTTTTTCAGCTTTGCTGGTTTCAGGAGTTAGGCTCGATTTCATACGGGGCATTTTTGATTGCGGTTTTATCGGCCTTACGGCTGGCTAACTTCAACATAGACACGCGCCAATCTGAGTCATTTATCGGTTTGCCCGTTCCGGCCAATGCAATGCTTATTGCGTCTTTTCCACTTATGGAGCACTATCAGCCGCAATACGACGCTATTTGGAAGAACGATATCGCATTGGGAATGATGATTGCGTTTTCGTTTATGCTCGTGTCCGAATTGCCGCTTTTCGCCCTTAAGTTCAAATCGTTCACATGGGCCGATAACCGGATTAAATTCAGTTTTTTGATAGCTTCCGTGTTGCTCTTGCTATTTTTGCACTTTGCAGCCATTCCATTAATTATTCTGCTTTACATTCTTGTTTCACTTTTTTCTAAAGAGCGAACGGTCGAATGAGTAAAATCGGGCCGCTAGTTGCGAAGTGAAGCCCTAGTCAACACTCACTCTATCATTCGCTTAACTCGTTCAGTAATGAAATACATCGCCGAAATCAATATCATGACCCGTTCTGAAATTTTAGATCCTCAGGGCAAGGCTGTTAAATTGGGTCTTCATAATCTCAAGATGGACAGTATCGACAACGTCCGTATTGGCAAGCACATTCGTCTCGAAGTCGACGCGGAAACAGAAGACCAGGCTCGCGTAACAGTAGATACAGCCTGTCGCCAATTATTGGCCAATTTAATTATGGAAGAGTATTCATTTGAGTTGCACACGGCCTAACAATTAGCCTTGTCTTTTTCCAGCATTAATAGCACAACTATTTCTTTGAAGAGAATACTCACCACAAAAAGTGCTATTTTTGTGGGCTATTTTACTAGTAACGAATGAATACGGTTTACTCAAGTATTAAGGGATTAGGTTTTTACGTGCCAGATAATATTGTCACGAACGATGACTTAACTCAATATATGGATACCTCCGACGCCTGGATTCAGGAGCGAACGGGCATAAAACAACGGCGGTATTTTACGTATGGTAAAGATACCAATGCCAGTATGGGCGCGGCAGCCTCGCGTATGGCCCTCGACCGCGCCGGACTGGAGCCATCCGCTGTTGACCTCATCGTTTATGCTACCATTACGCCGGACTATTATTTTCCTGGTTCGGCTTTTCTGATGCAGCGAGAGTTAGGGCTGGAGGGCATTGGGGTTATTGACATTCGGAATCAGTGTTCCGGTTTCGTATACGCCCTCTCCATAGCCGACCAGTTTATAAAAACGGGAATGTATAAAACTGTTCTGGTGGTTGGTTCAGAAATTCAGTCGTCGTTTCTGAATAAAAGTAACGAAGGTCGGGGTGTTGCCGTCATTTTTGGCGACGGGGCGGGAGCGGCTGTTCTACAGGCCACTACCGATCCAGAACACCGTATTCTATCAACACATCTGCATGCCGATGGGCGATATGCCGAGGAATTATATGTGCGTGACCCAGGCAGCAGCCGAGAGGGTCAGTGGATTTCGGAAGCCACCCTCGCCAACGGCCAATACAATGTAACGATGAACGGCAATACGGTTTTCAAACATGCCGTCGTGCGGTTTATGGAAGTTATCAATGAAAGTTTGACGGCTAACGGCTACCAACCCGACGATCTTTCATTATTAGTGCCGCATCAGGCTAATATCCGCATTTCGGGCTATGTGCAACAACAAATGAATTTGCCTGACGAGAAGGTGTTCAATAATATTCAACAGTACGGAAACACCACGGCAGCGTCTATTCCAATTGCGCTTACGGAAGCCTTTGAGCAGGGACGAATAAAGCCTGGTGATCTGGTTTGTCTGGCCGCTTTTGGTAGTGGCTTCACTTGGGCATCAGCACTCATCAAATGGTAATTATGTAGAGATGCATACCTGTACCTACAAACCTATACCTTATAGGCTTAAATTGAAGTAAAACTAATCAATACGTTCCTACAGATAACATCACCAGTGTACAGGCTTCAATTGGCTCGATGCCTTCAGCTTGTAGCTGGCGTTCAAATTCGGGGTTTTCGGCACCGGGATTAAAAATAACTCGTCTGGGTTTTAGGCTTTTAATGTAGTCATACAACGGCGGTTGATTCTGCGGTCCCACATATAGGGTCACGGTATCGATGTCTTCCAAAACTGGGTGGCCTGTATGGATTGGGTGCCCCTCAATTTGACCTTCTTTCAGGCCGAGCAGTTCAATATTGTGCCCATGACGGAGCAGACTGTAAGCCGCCAGATTTGCGTAACGGCCTGATTTTTCAGTTGCCCCAACAACTACTGTTTTCTTTACGTTTGTATTCATAACGTTAGCTCATATATCTACCACCTTCTTAACCAATATGGTCCCTGAGCGGTTTCAATTAGATACGACCCTTCTCTAATAAATTTCTTTTTAATTTTGGTTTTGATACTAACTGTATTGAGGTTCCTCTTGAATTTTCTATAGTATTCTTTGGAAAATAAATATATCAAAAAAACGATTAACCATTTGGGCCTATTCTTGTTAAGAACCCATTAAACTGCTTTACTTAGGTCAATAATGAGCTAATGTAAGGGTCACACATAAAATTTGCTTCGGTCATGAATGCCAAAGAAAGCCAAAGTTTCTGGAATGAGAAGTGGATGCTAATTGTGTTTGATGGCATTGAGAATCCACCTCATTATGAGGTTTCAAATTACGGTCGGTTACGTAGTTTCCAATCTGCATCGGCAACACGCTCAGGTATTACTGCCAGCCAGCCACCTACCAGTAAATTCATCAAAGGCTCTGTTATTCAGGGATATCGATCGCTAAACATTCGTTCCGGAGGAAAAACCCTGAACCGATATATCCACAAATTAGTAGCCGAACATTTTATTAAGCGCGACAACCCCGAACAGACTTTTGTTATTCATACCGACCACGAAAAGCAGAATAACTATTATCATAATTTACAATGGGTGACGAAGGATGAAATGATTGAACACAATCGTAATAACCCTAGCCTCAAAAATCGCCAGTTGCCCCGCCAAACCCGCAATTACAAACTCACCGAGAGTAAAGTCAGAATCATTAAGAAGCTGTTGCTTAATGACAAAAACCGATTAAAAATGATTGCCAAACAATTTGGCATTACCCATACGCAGCTTAACCGAATTCGTTCGGGTGAGAATTGGAAGCATGTAACACTTGATTAAGGTGATTTGAGGCCGTTATCAGGGCACGATCTACCCGATTGTTTAATAGTTAACCGACTCGCCAGCTAACGATCCAGGTGCTCCTGCCAAAGGAAGCGACACGAAAAACGATGTGCCGACGTCGTCAGTTGTCTCAAACCAAATGGTGCCTCCGGCATGTTCAACGCCCCGCTTGGCAATGGCTAATCCTAAACCTGAACCACCCCGCTTTGTGCTGAAATTTGGCAGAAAAACCTTGCTCCTGATCGCTTCCGGAATACCTGCCCCATTATCGTGAATTTCGATTTGCACGGCATCGGTATTGGTATAAAGTTTTAGATTGATTATTGGTTTGCGGCCCGATGGCACTGATTGAATGGCATTAATAAGTAAATTAGTCAGAATTCGACCAATAAGCTGTCGGTCGCCAATTGCCATAACAGGCCCATTTGTTATCTGCCGATACAATGAAATTCGTTTATCATCGGCGTAGAGATCGGCGGTTTTGTTAAATACGCCCGTTACCTCAAATTCTTCCCGTTTAGGCAATGGCATTTTAGCAAACTCAGAAAACGATGTGGCAATGTCGCTTAGGTTATCAATTTGATCCAGAAGCGAATCAAACGTTCGCAGAATAATCCGCCGGGCGGGGTCATTCGCGCCAGCCGCCGACTCATTTGAGTTTGGAAACGTGCGCTGTAGGTGTTGTAGCGTAAGTTTCATTGGCGTGAGCGGATTCTTAATCTCGTGCGCTACTTGCTTAGCCATTTCCCGCCAGGCCGATTGCTTTTCGGTTTGCGCCAACGCCTGTTTACTCTCTTCTAGCTTGATCAACATCCGGTTATACTCCCGGATAAGCAATCCAATCTCGTCGTCAGATTGCCAGGGCAACGGATCGTTCGGGCGTTCGAGATTCGTTTTTCTGATTTTTTGCGTCAACAACCGAAGCGGTTTGGTAAGAACGTGCGACGCGAAGTAGGATAAGATCAGAAAGAATAGAAACAGGGCCGTAAAAATACTCAGTGCCGAGGCAATAACCTCAATAATTTGACGATCGAGTTCGGGACGGGCGTAAAAATAGGGAATGCTCAATACACCCAGCAACCGCCCGTCGTATGATTTAATGCCAGCATAGGCGGTTCGATATTGCTTGCTACCCAGCGATTCGTTTAGCAATCGTTCATTCTCTTTGTCTTCGATAATATGAATAAAAGCTTCGGGGTTAATATACTTGGACAAGTAACCGCTTTCATAAATGAGCGGGCGTGTAGAGGTATAAAGCCGACCTTGCGTATCAAATAAGTTAATGTCGATATCAGCATCACGGGCAATTTTGCTCAGCTCCTCTTCCATTGATGCTTTACTTCGCTTTTTGGCGTGTAAATGTTCATCTAAATAGGTCAGAAAATTAGCGGCAATGTTGCGCGTATTACTAATATAAGTGCTTTCCTGATTGGCAATGTAGTTTGAGCTGATAACATTCACAATGATAACAATTACCAACAGTAGGGGCAGGAAAAAAGCAATATTCAGTAGAATCTGGATCCGGGTCGAGTAGTTGATGCTAAACTGCGATAATCCATAATTAACGGCATAGCCCAGAATAACAATAATTACCGTCAGAACTAGCAACAGATACAGAAATGAGAAGTTGGAAAATATATTCCTGAATGGATACTCGGCCGATGATACAACAACAATTCGACCATCCTGACCACGTTGGGCAACGTGCTGATAGCCATTGCTCGATGCACCATTGGCAAACATAGCCGAGTTATCTAATAACGAAAGGTCAAGTTTTCGGTCATAATTATAACTGCCTGTGCTATAGAGTAATTGGTGTTGTACTTTCCCTAATGAATGACTATCTGCGCGCGGACCGCTAAAAAAAGCATAGCTATACTCCTGCATATCAGGATTTTGGGTAAACTTAGTATCGACCAGCAATTCAGGATATACGCTTTTAGGCCGCTCGTTACGTAGCCGCAGATCCAAAACTACATACCCTAGTGTGTCTTGAGGAGAGGCTATTTTGGGTAGACTGGCAAGTGCTGTAAAGCCCAACTGCCGAATAGCAACAAAGCATACATACTGTTTTACAAATTTATTTCCGACTTCATTTATAAAGTAAACGCCGGGATATTCGGTTTCGTAACTGGCCTTACGGTACCGGTTTGATAACATTGCTAACGAAACCGCATTCGGTATGATATCAAGTGGACGCCCGTTGGCCTTAAACGAAAACATTTCAATGTCATACTTATCGAAATATTTATCTAAGTGCAAACTTTTAACCCGTTGCTGAATACGCTCCCGTACCAACAACGTATCGGTCTGTAGCGCGTGACCAATTTCGGCATCTCTGCGTATAGATTCCTGTGCCTTACTCATCAAAAACTCACCAAACTCATCGTTCTCGGCCAGCAGTTGTGAGGCAAACTCTTGTTCATGAATTAATTGCTTCTTAATTTCCTGATTATAAACCACATACGCCGTCATAACGGCACAAATAAAAGCGCCCAAAAACAGGTAGATAGATGTTTTATAGCGAAAGGTGTAAAGCGTTTTGGTGGATTGACTTACATAAATAAGCAGGAAGTAAATTCCATTCAGCAGAAATACACTCTCTACCGGCCATCCCAATACAAACCAGAGCCCACAACTGATGAATGTGCCAGCCAGAATCAGCAGCATACCCATACCAACATGATTAATTCGGTTGTACCGTAAAAACAAGCTCGCCAGCAGATGCGTGACCAAGAAGTAAATAGACGAAACGGTAATGAAAACGAGTAAGCAAACGATTTTCAGAAAAGAAAACCGGATGTTCAGCGTGATATCGAGGGTAAATTGAGATTTCTCGTAAATGTTATTAAGTTCAATATAGCAAAGGGTAAATACGCCATAACTAAGAACAACACACCCCAGCGAAATAAATATTTTCAGCCAAACTGGCTGATGTAAAAGCAAAATATATGTATGCGAACGGTAGTAATAACGAACCCAATAAAAGGCCAGCGCGGCAATAACCAAAGCATTCAACAGCAAATCGCCCAAGGAAGGTACCAAAACCGAAGACGCATAAAATTTGGGGTTGAAGAGGTCTGACTCAACGAACAAAAATGGGACGCCAAAGTATAGCATCACCGCCCGTAACAAGAGTAAATAAGCTGCTAAACAAAGAAACCCTATTTCGTACTTTCGTTTTCGCTTCAACCGAATCATTAGCTGAAAAGCGTACAGACCCAGAAAAATCACACCCAGCGTCGCCAGAATAACGGTATTAACTGGCGTAGAATGATTACGGTAAGCATCTACCTTTGGTGGAACCACCGAAAACAAGAAGGCCGATGTATTATCATAAATAGTCTGGAATGTACTTAACCGCTGATCCGAAACCGCCACAGGATCGAGCGCAAATAAATCAGGATTATAGCCAGACTGTAAGTAAGCATTGCTACTGTGATAATACCGGTAAATATTAATGAGTGAAAATATATCCACAGTAGTAGCACCGTCGGCCACTCGCTGGTGACTAACAATGTACCGTTCCTTCTCAAAATCAACCAGTTTGGGATTTGTTACTGGCGCAAGGCGGGCAAAATCAGGTATAAACCGATGATCGGACCAGTAAACCAATTGTTTATTACGAAACACAAAATAAGGATACCTGGTAGGTATACTCAGATCGGCGAATGTAGGTTTGGATTTGCGCTTCAGCAACGCGGTCACACTATCCAGTTCAATAGCGCTGGCCTGTAATTCTTCTTTTACCCGTTGCTGAACAGAACTCAAATATTGCTCATCAGTAGCACCAGGGGAATTATGCTCCAGCAAAAAGAAGCATAAAACTGATAATACGAAAGCCGATATGGCTAACAGCAAAAAAATATGTTCTTCAAGGCGCTTCACAAACGGAGGTATTGTCTTTAACAAAACAGCCCTAAAATCATGCCAGAATTCAGAGGACGCGTATTTATCAGCAGTTATCTATGAACATACTTATTTGAACAACCTTACTAGTTATAGGTAACTAATTAATAATCAGTTTTATCTATTGTAAATCCCCCTATCTCATACCCGATTTCAGCGCCCAATACATAGAGTAAATGTTTGCGATCAATAATGACCTGCACACCTTCAACGTTATACACTTCGTCGGAAGGACCAGGCAAGTCGAAACCCAATAGCCAGGATGAGCCGCAACCGCCCCCTCGAATACCAACACGCAAACCGTATTCGCCGGGAATTTTATTGGCTCGCAACGTGTCCAGAATTTGTTGACGCGCTTCTGGCCGAACTGTAACAGGATTATCAAGCATGTCAATTTTCAGTAAACAGGAACCCTTTATCAATAAAACGCCTGTCAATTGATAACAGATTACTGTAAAATTACCTTTTTCCGCTAAACATCGTTTTCCTTTTTATGGACCTATTGAGTGATTTTCTGAAGTTGATTGTACCGGCTGGCTTAGTATTGTACGGCATGTATCTGACCGTCAAACTATTGTTGGAACGCGAAGCCGACCGTCATCAATACGAAGTTAAAAACCGTTATACAGACACTGTCGTACCAATACGTTTACAAGCCTATGAACGAATGGTCTTGTTTCTGGAACGTATTAGCCCCAATAATTTATTGTTGCGACTGGGTGGCAGTTCAATAACAGTGCTGGAATTTCAGCAGCGGCTCCTGCAGGAAGTCAGGGACGAATACAATCATAACTTGTCGCAGCAGGTGTATATGAGCCAAGCCACCTGGGATCAGATTCAGGCGGCTATGAATGATGTTATGACGCTCATCAATCAGGCATCGGGTGACACTCGCCCCGACGCCCCCGCACTTGATCTTTCCAGACGGATTTTCGAGCGGATTATCCAGAGAGACAGGCAACCCACCTCCGACGCGCTTAAAGCCGTTAAAGAAGAAATTCAAGTGATGTTTATGTAGAAAGTAACGTGGGTTTCGGCCGTTCAAATTTTTGCTTTAGGCTGATTTTGTCAGAAAAAGCGGGAGGCCAGAACCGTACAATTTTTGACTATAACTTGACAAGGCTAGCCAGCACCCTGAGTTCCGACCGATCTGGCATACCGGCTGGCACGTTCAACGGATGCTGTACCGCTGCTGGTGCGCCGGTGCAATTGCCTAGCCTAGCTTGTCTTTTCCCAGTAGCTCCAATAATACCTATACACGTAGACATTGGCTATAATTTGGCTAAATCGGGGGTCCAAATCAATATGAAGAGCGTAAAAAAGGCCGTCGGGTAGTCAGTTTATTCTTTCTTTATTCCTTTTTCTATGCAACTGCTACGCTATTGTGTTGGGCTGGATAAAGAATTGTCTGCAATCTCCCTGTCTGTGATTGATATCGAAGGCCGGGTGGTGGTCAAAGACTCCACCAAAATGGCTAATAAAACGACGCCTTTTGCTCAACTACAACATTGGTTCAGCAAGTACTGTAAAGTGGATTGATTAGATTCAACCGGATTATCGGCCTATCATCCAGCAAAATAATAGCCTTTTCCCCTTAAGTGGTGCCTATCAGTCTAATCATTGATCGATTAGACTGATAAGCGTTAGAAAGACATTTTAAATAGCAACAAGCCTTATACTTACCTATTAGTTGGCATAGGATTTGATAGACGCTATTCTTTCGTTTTCATAACATATATAGCGTCGTTCAAAATTAATACAACAAATTAAATTAATACGTTACTTTAATATTTAACTTACTGAAAGACAACATAATAGATTAATGAATATTATTTAATTTACATATTAATAAAGTTATATATATAGTCAAAAAAGATAAATGTATATAAAGATGGCATAGAGGTTGTTTGAGAGAAAAAAAGATCTCGACAACAATTATTGAGTCTTATGCTAATCTTTACATTTTTCACACACATCATCCAGGCAATCCGTTTATTGCGAACAGGAGGTTTCTTGTTTCAAGCAAACTGGTTGTTAGCCGGCCGGCATCGGCAGACGCTAGGAGTCCAATCTATAGAAGCTAGTTTAGTACCGGTACTTAGGCGAAGGTGGCCTGTGCCCCTGACATCGTTGCCTATCCTTTCAGGCTGGCTACCTGTAGTAAATCAGGCTACTTGTGTTCCGATTTGCCGATATAATAAGAGTCGGATATTACTCAGCATTGTATTCTTCTTTTTTACTTTAGCAGCTCATGCGCAAGTATCCGGTACGGTTTTCCGGGACTATAACGCCAATGGCACCAAAGATACATATGAAGGGGGTGTAGCTAGCGTAACTGTTACGGCATATACTGCATCGGGGACAGCCACATCGGTAGTAAGCACGACTACCGGGGCGTACAGCTTTGCAGCCGCTACACTTCCCTCTGGTACGAGAATTCGACTGGAATTTAGTACACCATCAGCGAGTGACTATAGCGGACCATTCTCAGCGGCAGCGGCCGGTAATGGTACATCCGTACAGTTTGTCACGGCCGGATCAGCGGCAACGACTATCAATTTTGCGGTTAATTTGCCCAATGATTATTGCCAGGTGAATCCGCCTATTACAATTCCCTGCTACGAAAATGGCGTCAGAGACAATAATACGAATCCGGGAATAGTTGCCTTCCTTTATAATTCGACTGGCACTACGGGCACCAAAACGTCTAACGCGACGATTAGTGAGGCAGGAGCTGTTTGGGGAACGGATTATCAGGTTGTCCAAAAGCGGTTGTTTGCCGGTAGCTTTCTAAAACGTCACGTTGATTTGGGCGCTCAGGGATTGGGCGGCTTTGTCGTGTTGGACTATTCGACCTCCGCTACGACGCCGACCGTTTCTACATTTACGCTACAGGGGATTACACCCGCCAACGGTGGGCCTGCCATTGATGCCGGATCGGTAAACCGGAGTGTAGCAAGTGGTTCGTTAGCTGCGTCAAACTTTCTGCTATCGTCAGCGTCAAACGCGGCCAATATTGACCTAGACGCTTACATGAAAGTGGGAACAGTAGGCTATGGGGATGTTGACCTGGACCAAACTGGGAACACACTGTGGGCAGTTAACCTTAATCAGCAGGCACTGATTAGTGTTGATGTCAGCGGAGCAACCTTACCCGGAACGGTTAATCAGTACCTACTGGCCTCCCTGCCAGGTTATCCAACACCTGCTACTTATACCAATACCGGTACAACAACGATTCGGATTGAAGCGGGCGGAGCAGCCCTTGTCGATGGCAATGGCAACACTTTCCTGGCTGACGTTACTACCCCAGGTGCATTTACTGTAACGGGTGGTACAGCGGTTGTATCGACGAATACGATAACCAATCTGGGAAACGCGTATGAAAGCACTAATTCATCCCAGCTTCTTTACCAGACTGTACGAACAGGTGCCAGTTTCAGTTATGCGATCCCCGTTGTTAATGGGAGGTACCGCGTTTTGTTAGACTTGAGTGATCCGCTATCAACAACCTCCGGGCAACGTCAAACAACAGTGACCGCAGAAAGCTATACGGCTTTTTCGAGTTTTAGCACTTGGACCGCTCGCGATGATGTTGCGAATCGGGCAACAACCGTCCAGTTTGTAGTCGATGTAACCGACGGTATTTTGAATTTGGGCTTCGCAGGCGGAGGGACTACCGGAAACGCCATTGTAGCGGGTATTGAAGTTACCCCAATTGCCTCTGGCGCATCGGGAGTAATGCGCCCCTGGGGATTAGGCTTTCGGAACGGATATGGGTATCTGGGTGTAGTCAGTGATGCGTCAAATTCGCTGCGACGTGATGATTTACAGGCTTATGTACTACAGTTCGACCCCAACAATGCATCGGCTGGTTTTACAACGGCGCTGACTTTTCCACTTAATTATACCCGGGAATTTGCGGACTATGGTTCGCAGGTCTCTGGCCGCTGGACGGCCTGGCGATCCCAAATCACGATGGTGGGTGACGTGAGTGATCTGACACACGCGCGTATCGCACCATCACCGCTTCTCAGTGATATTGATTTTACTGAAAATGGATCGATGGTTATTGGCTTCCTAGACCGGATAGGTAATCAGGAAGGTCTAGTTAATAATCTGCCTTATGCCGGAACATCATTAAACAATGCGACAGGTTCCCGAAGTGCGGGGGATATTATTCAGGCTTGCTATGTTAATGGCAATTTCGTGTTGGAACAGGGTAATAGTGGAACCCTGTGTAAGTGTAACGATACAGGAGGGAGCGTTCAGTTAACTAACGATGGTCCGTCCAACGGTGGAGAATTCTATAATGACGATTATTTTAGCGCTGGCTCTTTTAATCACCTGGAAATCGCAACGGGTGGACTACTTCAGCGTAAAGGGTCGGGTGAAATCTTATCAACCGTGTACGATCCGATCGTAAGTGCCTCTGAGCCATTCTCGGGTATAAATACACAGGGGGTTCAGTGGTATAACGACCAGACGGGTACTAAAACAGATGCGTTTCTTATTGTCGAATTTAGTGGGGCTTATAGCGCTACTAACTTTGGTAAAGCCAATGGTCTGGGCGATCCCACACTTCGCTGTGATGCTGCCCCTATCCAAATCGGCAACCGCGTTTGGCGCGATGACAATAAGAACGGTATTCAGGATCCCGGCGAACCGGCCATTCCAGGAGCAATTATTGTGCTGATGGACCAGGCCAAAACCACTATTTATGCCAGTGTAACCACCAATGCCGACGGCGAGTATTATTTCTCATCGAGTAACACAGCCGGTATCTCCACCGCGTCGGTAGCCACAACGGCACTGACCTACAACACGAGTTATGCATTGGCGATCACTAGTCTGGGTACGAGCACGGCAGTTGCAGGGCTGACCTTAACTGATGTTACCATTACTCCCGGTGAGAGCGGTGCCGTCAATTCAGGCGCCACCACGACAAATAACGATGCTACGGTAGTAAATGGTAAACCTACCATCGAACTGACAACCGGAAATGTAGGCGAAAATAACCATACCTACGATTTCGGACTGGCCGTTGTTCCCTGTTCAATTAGTCTGACAACTGCAACACCGGGTCCTTGTTTGCCAGCTACCAACCAATATGCGGTCACTGGCACGGTTAATCTGACCTCTTCACCAGCCAGCAGCCTGACCATTACCGATGGGCTGGTTTCCACAGTTATTTCGGTTAGTGCAGGCCAAACATCGGCAACCTATAGCTTGTCTGGCCTAAGCTCAGGTACCGGCTTACACACTATAACCTTAGTATCGTCGGCAACAGCTTGTGGCGCAGCCTCGGCAACCTATACTGCCCCAACGAGTTGCACAGCGGCTCCATGTGGAGTAGCCATTGTCGTTACGCCTGGTCTGTGTCAGTCGGCTACCAACAGCTACGTCCTGTCGGGAACTATTACCACTACCAATGTCCCAACCAGTGGGACATTAACCATTAGTTCGGCGGCTTTTACGTCCCGTAACCTGACGCTGCCAGCGGGTAATGCTTCGGGCACTTTCAGTTACAGCGGATTGGTAAGCAACGGGCAAACCTACACCGTCACGGCCAGTTACTCCAATTCGGCTTGCTCGCCCGTCAGCCAGACCTACACCGCGCCTGTTTCCTGTTCGG
>CAXVWN010000039.1:0-6766 GCA_964263725.1 Spirosoma sp. | reverse complement strand
TAGCTTCCAGCGACGTCTTTATTTCCTGTACCAAACTGGCCGGTTGCAACACGGTCAGGTGCTCGCCATAACTCCGCAAGTGCATGAGCAGGTCGCGGTTGGGAGCCAGGCGCAACCGCACGATACATTCAGTGTTGGTGTCGCTCAGCACTTCCTGCGTTTGGTGGATGGGCTTCGCTTTCACGTATTGCCCAAACAGCGGAGTGAACGAAAGTTCAATGTCCTCGACCGGCCCGTGACTGTCTGTAATGCCATAAATATGCTCAAATAAATCGCTCACACTAGCCAGTACAGCAGGTGGCACATCGCAGGGATCATCTAACAATTCGAGTTCGCTCATACGGTCCAGGGCGAAGGTTTTTTCACTGCCACTAACGGCATCATAGCCAATCACATACCAGCTATCGGCTACTTCCCGCAGCAGAATCGGGTGTAGAATTCGCAGCTTGGGCCGGTCGGGAGGGCCAGCCAGTTGATTGACAATCTGGCTTTTACGGGAAGATTTTGCGGTTGTTACAGGAGCTGCCTCTTCATACTTCAAATAACGAAACGCCACCTGTCGGCTCTGGTTCACCGCTCGAATCAGTACCGGCACATACTGGCGGTTGCCACCCAATATTTTCTCTTCTACATATACAATTCGGCGCGACATAGCGGGGGCTCCCCTATCGTCGCTTTTTACCTCGCGAATAATTTCCAGACTATGCCGCACCTTTTGCAGCGCGTTGGTCAACTCATCGGCAACGGTGGCTCCCTGCGTAGCGGCCAATACCTCGCGGGCATAATCCAAGGCATCCATATCGTCGGGCGAAAGCATCAGATTCAGCAACCGGAACTGGGGATTGCTATAATAATACCCGTTGGATCGTTTGCAGTATTCGATGGGCGCATCATGATCCTCCCGCATTCGCTGGATGTCTTTTTCGAGCGATGAGATCGACCGGATGCCACATTGATCCTGGCAAAGTTCGAACAGACGCTGTTTGGAATAACGGCGCGGATAACGACTGATAATCTCGTCGATGAGTCGATAGCGCTGAAAAGCAGAGCGGGTTATTGGCATATTTTCATGTATAGAGCCGCCAGGTGTTGCCGCTCTATCAGCACACAAACATGATGAAAATATTTTTCACAAAAAAAAGAAGACCGTAAATAGATTACGTTTTGAGTGATATAATTTTGAATCGGACATTTACATAGACTTATCATGACTCATACACAACGTCCCTGCTCGAACACCCCTGCTTACTCAGCCCGTCCGTCGCTTTCGACCCGGCAATTAGTTGATCTTGAACTGGGATTATTCCTGCTTCAACAACTGCATCCCAGTGCGCCACCAACGGCCTTACCCGCCCTGCTCCGGCCAGATGACGTCATGTGGCTCAGCTTATCGCCCCGGCAGAAAAAATACCTAAATCGGGGACGGCTTCTACTATCTCACTTCGCCAATAACCTCCACTGGCAGAACCTGTTAGACGCCTACGCAGCCGCTCCAACTCACCGCCTTGCCTACGACCTTAGTCAGGATTATAGCCGCTTCGCCGAAAAAACGGTGGGCTTCTCACGTAACCGACTTGGTGTGTTACGAAAAATGCTGGCTTAAGATCAATTACCAGACAGTCAATTATTTAGCTAAACATAATCAGAGAGTTAGTACGTGTAGTCAGGAATTGTTAGGAGTAGCCGAAAGGAATTATGCCCGACCATTCCTGACCACGTTTTCTAATTGTCTGACTGTTCTCCTGCCTATTTCCTGACCGTATTTCCCCAATACAAATATGCTTAACCAATTGCTGCAACGGGTATGGAACCGGTCTGCCCCGGCCAATCTGATCAATACGATTCGGCCTACAGGTCCGGCGGTTTCTTCCTCCAATACAACCGCGCTTATTTCATCTACATCCGAATCCACCAAGCAGTCTCTTCGAACGGTAAAACTTATTATGGTAACCGCCGAAAACAATAACAAATATTACGAAATGCGTGAAAATGAGGATCATACATTCGACGTTCACTACGGTCGTGTTGGCGGTTTTCGGAGCAAGGCCACGCATCCGATAGCGCTGTGGGATCGAAAACTGCGCGAAAAAACGGCTAAAGGCTATGCAGACCAGACGCATCTCTACGCCGAAACAAACCCGACTGCCGATGCCGGTACGATTGCAAATCCTGTGGTACGCGGCCTGATGACCCGATTGATGGAACTGGCCAACCAATCCATTTTTCAAAATTACGTTGTTACCGCGAAACAGGTAACGCAGAAACAGGTCGATACGGCTCAGCAAATAATCGACGATTTAGCCACATTTCTGGCTATCGGTATGGATATCGAGACCTACAACGCCAAACTCCTGGACCTGTTTAAAGTAATTCCGCGCCGGATGACCCACGTCGGCCTGCATTTGGCGGATCAAATACCTCAGTCGGCCGATGGGCTGCAACCGTTGCGTGACCACCTTGCCGATGAGCAATCGACTCTCGATGTCATGCGCGGCCAAGTTGAACTGGCACCCATCCCAGCCAACAAAAATCAAGATCAGCCTACATTGCTGGAAAGCATGAACCTGACGGTTGAACCCGTGACAGACAGCCATGTACTCAAGCTTATCAAACGCATGATGGGTACCGACGCCGACAAATTCGATGCGGCTTTTAGCGTACACCATGCCGAGACCGATGCGGCCTTCGATGCCTACGTGAAGCGACAACCGAATCGAAAAACGCTGGCCCTCTGGCACGGAAGCCGTAGCGAAAACTGGTTATCGATATTGAAAACTGGCCTCATGCTTCGCCCGGCCAACGCTGTCATTACGGGCAAGATGTTTGGTTATGGGATCTACTTTGCCGACCAGTTCAGCAAGTCACTAAACTACACATCACTACATGGTTCATCCTGGGCAAACGGTCGGCAAAGCGAGGGCTATCTGGCCATCTATGAAGTCCATGTCGGCAACCAACTGGAACTGACTCGGCACGAACCAAAGCATATGCAATTAGATGCCAATGCCCTGACACAGATGAATAGTCGGTACGATTCTGTGTTTGCCCGACAGGGGATCAGCCTGCAAAAAAACGAGTTCATTGTGTATAACCAGGCGCAATGTACAGTTCGGTACATCGTCAAAATCAAGGTTTAAGATGCAGATTCAACGCAAGAAACTGGACCCATTAGCGGTGCGTTTTGCCGCAACGATGCTTATCCTGGCCAAAGGCAGCACAACCACACTGGACGTTAAAAAGTCCCTTCGCCGGCAGGGTTACGAAGCCCGTCAGGCCGATGTATCGCAGTGGCTTTTCGTCATCAGCCTTTGGGAGAATTGGACGATGGAAGACAACGGCCGGTACCGTGTCTTTCATTTTCAACAGTTCACGCCCTCGTTGCAATGATTCGTATTTCGCTGAGAGCTATGCTTAGGTCATTTTTCATATTATCAGGAACTGTAGCAAGGGTCTTGGCGAAAGCCCTGAGAAAACACGTAATCAGGGTGCGAAAAAATATTTTCACAAAAGTAGAACAACGTAAAAAGATTACGTTCTTGTGGATGTAATTTTGATACGAACAATAAACAACAACCTACTTAAATGAACACTCTTCTCTCCACTCCCCGTGTTTCCCGCCCGGCCCTTGCCAGTCTCTTACACTGGCAGGAGCCGCTGGCTACCCGGCTGCGCTTTCGGCATGCCCTGCCCGGTATGGTGGCTAACCGATTGCTCAATGTTGAGTTGGGACTTTATTTACTTGCTGAGTTGGTTCCACTGGCTCCGCCACAGGTTCTTCCCGACCTGCTCAATGGTCAGGGATCGATTTACCGGCATCGGCCAATCTGGTCGCCCCGGCAACACCGGGCGTTGGGTCAGGCCCGCCAACTGCTGGCTCCTTACTTGGATCGTACGGCCTGGTTCAAGGCGTTAGAAAAATATTCCAACCTTTCGCCTGAATTACGCGCCTTTAACTTCAAAGGCGATCTCCGCACCGACGTCAGCGGTTATTTGCTTCGCGAGCGGCTTGGCATGTTTGCCCGAGCATTGGCCTAAAAGAAATAAGAAAAGTAATTTGTATCGGGCTAAGTAATTGATCCGAATCAAGTTAGGCAGGATGTATGACCCCTTCAGGGTCACATGTTTATAGCAACTATAACTCGCCTATAAACATGTGACCCTGAAGGGGTCATACATCCTATGGCAATAAACGTATCTATTTTTGCTCAATTACTTGAGGCTGTTTTGGGTCACTTAACTCAACGCCCTTTCGTGCATCTTACGTTACGTGCATTACGGAAAGAGCTACGAATGAAAGGATTGGCATAGATGTACTAAATGTGCTAATTTGTGTGCCAGTCCCGCATTCACCCCACTATTTTATGAACAGACGGAGTTTTGTTAAAGCCAGTTCAGTCCTTTCTGTATCTACGGCTGCATTGACAGCCTGCTCATCACCTAAATCGGCAAGTACAGAAAATGATTCCGCTCCGTTCGTTGACGAGTTTGCGCTCAACGAGTTAACCATCAACGACCTGCAAAAGAAAATGCAGTCGGGTGAGTACACCGCAGAAGCCATCACTCAACTCTACCTCGACCGGATTCAGGCTATTGACAAAAAAGGGCCTCGCCTGAATGCCGTCATTGAACTCAACCCCGACGCACTGACGGTTGCCAAAGCGATGGATCAGGAACGAAGGGATGGGAAACTTCGGGGGCCTATGCACGGCATTCCGATACTTATAAAAGATAATATCGACACCGGCGACCAGATGATGACGACTGCCGGTGCCTTGGCAATGGAAGGCCACAAGGCGACTAAAGATGCGTTTATCGTCTCCCAATTGCGAAAGGCCGGAGCGGTCATACTAGGCAAAACCAACCTGAGCGAATGGGCCAACTTTCGATCAACCCGATCCAGCAGTGGCTGGAGTAGCCGGGGCGGTCAAACCCGAAATCCCTATGTGCTGGATCGAAGTCCGAGCGGCTCGAGTTCAGGTTCCGGCTCGGCAACATCCGCTAATCTGTGCGCCGTTGCGGTGGGTACCGAAACGGACGGTTCCATCATTGCCCCCTCGTCTCATTGTGGACTCGTCGGCCTCAAGCCGACCGTAGGCTTGGTCAGTCGAAGCGGGATTATTCCCATTTCCCACACGCAGGACACCGCCGGGCCAATGACCCGAACCGTAACCGATGCGGCTATTTTGCTGGGTGCGCTGGTGGGCGTTGATCCAGACGACGCCATTACACTCGAAAGCCGTGGCAAGAGTTCGACCGACTACACGCAATTTTTAAAAACAGCAGGTTTATCGGGCAAGCGCATCGGGATTGAAAAATCGTTTCTGGAAGGACATGAAGACGTAGTGGCTTTATACAAAGCGGCCATTGAGGTACTGAAAAAACAAGGGGCTACGGTCGTAGAAGTCGAGTTGCGGAAAGATCTTCGAGAGATGGGTGGTGCCGAATTCACCGTACTGCAATATGAGTTCAAGGCCGGATTAAACCGGTATCTGTCGAAAGCCAATGCCCCGGTTAAATCCTTAGCCGATGTGATTGCCTTTAATCAAAAGAACCCGGCGAAAGCCATGCCTTTCTTTAAACAGGAAACGCTGGAAAGCAGTGAAGCAAAAGGTAATTTGACCAGCAAAGAATACACCGACGCACTCGCCAAAACACGAAGCTGGCGCCAGCGTATCGACAAACTGATAGCGGTCAATAAACTTGATGCTATTGCCGGTACGAGCATTGGTCCGACGGGCTGCATCGACCTGATCAACGGTGATTATGACACGGGCTTTTACTTTTGCCAGCCAGCCGCAATGGCCGGTTACCCCCACCTGACCATCCCGATGGGTACCGTTCACGGCCTGCCGGTTGGCTTTTCGCTCATCGCCGGAGCGTATCAGGAAGGCGCGTTACTAGCTATGGGCTATGCCTACGAACAAGCCTCCAAAAAACGAACCCGCCCCACATTTACACCATCCTTGATCCCGGTCTGATAAGCGTTGACCTGTATTAGACCAGGATTCTACCGGGATGGCGGTGCGGTCCCGAAGAGAAAATTGCGGATGTGTTCATTGAGAAAGGTAGCATCGGCGGGATTACTGGCAGCACCCGCCGTATGTCCCCATAAGGAGGGAATTGGCCTTAATTGAACACCCGGTATAAAGGCCGCTTCATATTGGGCATCGCCCAGCGGGAAATATAAATCGGTGGCGGAGGGCATATACAAGATCGGTACCTGAATGGATCGTAGCGCCGACTCAACATTTCCCGCAAACCCCTCGGTCGCACCCACATCATGCCGCTCCCAGGTGCGCATTTGGAGGATCAGGTCGTTGGCATCCGCTCCCTCAATGAAGTGCGTTCGATAGTTATCGAGCACTTGCTCAAACGTAGTGCCGGGCTTGGCGCGGGCGCGCCATAATTCCCGGCGCCACCACTCCTGCGAGTAGAGCCATCCGGCCCAGACAACGGCGAACGCCTGAAGACCTTTGGTGGGTGGACTTGTGTAATCGCCATTTTTAAAAGCTTCATCGGCGGTCAGCGCAGCGATCTGGCCTTCCAGACGAACCACACCATGCGGATAGGTTTTTGCCGTTCCCGACGTAGCAACAATACGATTGGCAAACTTGGGATAACTTACTGCCCACTGGAATGCTTGCTGTGCCCCCATTGAGAAGCCCACAATGGCAGTCAGGTGCGAAATCTTTAACTGATCGGTCAGGAGTTGATGGACGGCTTTCACATTATCCCGAATCGTCAGGCTCGGGAATCGGGGGCCGTG
>CAXVWN010000038.1:0-4768 GCA_964263725.1 Spirosoma sp. | reverse complement strand
AACACAGAGCCAAGGAAAGTGAAAACTCCGTGTTCTTTACGGTCCGCCGTTGCGGTGCCTCTGTGATTAAAAATATAGTTTAATTCTCCGTGATTATTCAAAATAACAAAAAAGCCAGCCCTCAATACGGGGCTGGCTTTCGCATTTTCTTAACCTAAACTAAAGTCCGTTTTCGTTTATACTGTAGGGCTTTACAGCCTACAAACTATATTTTTTAATTGCCAGCTTTCACCCGATTTTGCTCGGCCGATGTAGCTGAATTACGTTGACGTTCGCTCTTAATATTTTGATTACCAAAGCGATACGTGAAGGTTAGC
This sequence comes from Spirosoma sp., assembly GCA_964263725.1. Classification (GTDB taxonomy): domain Bacteria; phylum Bacteroidota; class Bacteroidia; order Cytophagales; family Spirosomataceae; genus Spirosoma. The sequence continues at coordinate 4,451 of CAXVWN010000038.1, read as the reverse complement.
ATAACCCGGCGACTCTCCCAACGCGATGCAACACGGAAGTCAATATCCTGTACCACAGCCCGGCCATTGAAATGATTCAGCCAGAAAGGGTCATTTACATTCAGTTTTAAGCTACCCTTGCCATCCATAACTTTCTTCTGCACCCCTACGCTAAATCCACCCATTGGCTGCGCCCGGTAGAAGCCATATTGCGAGGCCGAATTATACCAGCCCGATACTTCAGCCGTTAAGGTTTTGCTCAGGGTAAAATTGTTGGACGAGTACAAATTGTAGGCTACCAATTTCACCTGATAAGGCGTTTCGGAGTAGAACGTCTGGTAGTTCTGGTAATACGTACTTACGTTGTTCTGCATGCGCCACCACTTAGCAATCACCACAGGAAAACTGACGTTCAGATTCACGTTGTCTAAATGTCCCTGGTTTTCGGGGGTTACGTACGTGATGTTTTCGGAGGCAATCTGCCGGGGTGTTTCCTGATTGATGAAATCTGTGGTGCGGCTATAGCCCAATGTTGTGGTAATCAGGTTCTTGTAAACGTGCGTCAGCTCAACCGAGTTGGTGTATTGAGGCCGCAGGAATGGGTTCCCTTTTTGATACGTATAGGGATCTAAGTAGAACACAAATGGATTAAGGTTCTGGTAATCAGGTCGGTCGATTCGACGGCTGAATGACAGGTTTAATACGTTATTGGTGTCTAATTGCCGCGACAGAAATACCGTCGGGAATATGTTCAGGTAGTTACGATCAACCGTTTGGTTTAGGGTGACCGATGTACCAATTGAGTGCGTGTGCTCGGCACGTAATCCCGTCTGAATTTTCAATTTGCCTATTTTAGCCGCGTAATTAATGTAAGCCGCGTTAATATTTTCGTCGTACTTAAACTGGTTCGAGCGGCTGGCGTCGAACAACCATTGTCGGCTTTCCTGTTGCAGCGTATCGTAAAGGGTGTTGTTATCGGCACGAACGAAACTGCTTTTAAGACCCGTTTCAAACTTGCTGCCATTCTTCAATGGACGCACATAATCTGTCTTGAAAGCCAGAATATTAATAGTCGATGGCATATTGTTGCGCACATCCTGGCTCGGGCGATTCAGTGTATTATCGGTGTTGTAATATATTGTGCTCAGGTTGTTCGAGTTCTGCCCACCATAATGAACATAATCGGCGTCAATGGTCCATTCATGGCCTTTTCCGTCAAAGTCATACTTATAATTCACGTTCCCCGTAAGGTTCGACATAAGTTCACGAGCGTCGGTTTTGGTCGTTGGCCGGCTGGTGATCTGGTGATTTGCATCGCTGATGAATGTGTTGTTCTGACCCGCCGACCGCCAGTCGTTCGAGAAACCATTGACCAATACGCCAATTGTACTTTTTTTGCTGATGAAATAATCCAGACCAGCTTTGTAGTTATGACCGGCAAACTGGTTCGGCCGGAACGAATACTGATCGAAGTAAGTCGTCTTGCCATTGTACGGAATAGCCCGGTTGATTTCGTTGCTTTGAGCACTTTGCCGATTCACATAGCTATAGTTTCCAAACACATTGAATTTACCTTCGCGATGGTTCAGGTTCAGCGACGTGTTGAATTTCGGTAAGTCCTTACGGGCACCGTTCAGATTATTCACCCAGCCGTAGCCAGTACCAATGATGAAGGTTCCGTTGGTTCCAAAATTCTTGTTCTTCTTCATCCTGATATTGATAATCCCCGAGTTACCAGCCGCGTCATATTTGGAGCCAGGGTTGGTAATAATCTCGATGGTAGCAATATTATCACTGGGTGTATTTTTAAGCAAATTCGATACTTCCTGCTGTGAGAGATAGGTTTGTTTACCGTCGATATAAACAATCACACCGGCTTTACCTTTCAATTGAATTTGATCGTTTTGGCGATCTATGGTCACGCCCGGCGCTTTTTCCAGCACTTCCAACGCGGTGTTACCACTGGCGACAATGCTGTTTTCAACGTTCATAATGGTTCGGTCGACCTGTTGCTCGATAAAGGGCTTCTGAGCAATAACTTTTACTTCGGTCAGGCTTTTAGTTTCGTCGGTCATGACCAGCGCCGGTAATTCAACAGCCGGGTGAGCCTCATCAACTGCGAACGGTGCGCTATACGTTTTACGATAACCGATCTGTTGGGCGGCTATCAGATAGTTACCTGCACCAACATTTTCAATACTATATTTTCCGTCAACATCACTGATAGCGCCTTTCACCAAGGTGGAATCTTTCGCTTTCAGGAGCATTATTGTTGAGAACTCGAGTGATTTTCCTGCTACTGAGCCTACTTGCCCTTTTACGGTACCCCGCGTCAGGACCTGTGCAAACGCTGTTGATAGCGTAAGTAGTGTAAGGATAGATAAGTATAAAATCGTTTTCATAATCGTAAACTTTTCAAGAGGTTGTCCTTTGGTCATTCAAAAGTACAGGGCAAAGATAGGTAGTGGGCATCACAAAGTACCTGTTCTTACACAAGCGGTCTGAATGGCAGGATAAGCGGATTTTAATCTGGGGTTAATCTTTTGAGGGGAAATTCAGGGGAAAGACACAGCGGCAAAACAGAACGTTGCATGGCTGAGGCAAGATTTTTGAGGTTTTTCTAACAGATATCAATCTAGATTCTGAAGAAATGGCGGTAATGAAATAGTCAGGACTTTTTACGAAACGCCGTTTGTAAGTGTAGTGTCAGTGTGGTTTCGGTTTTGAGAAACCACACCCGGCAGAGGCCATCCGCCATTCAGGGGATTTAACCGGGTGGTTGGTGCCGGGTTTTTCAAGCTATAGCCCCTCACAGTTTCAATCCCACTGCCCACACACTAGCATCGGGACCTAGCCCGGCCCGAAATGGACTGTTGGGTTCGTAACGGACAAACAATTTGGCACTGCCCCGGAAGCCCAGTTCGCTGGTTAGACCCCAACGGATGGGATTCATATTATAAGAGCCGTGTGTCCGAACAGACGAGCCGCCTACAGGTTTTACTTTGGTGTAACTGTCTAACCGAATACCGGCATAAGCGCCCAATCCCAGTGTTAAACCCGATCGGAATGCTACATTAAGCATTACAGGCAGGTTAAGTTGTGCCGTAACAAGCTTGGATTTACGCAAATCCACATCGGCCTGTTCAATAGTAAGTTGGTTGTTTCGATCGACCAGTATATTACGCCCGGCAGCCTCAGACCGCTCAAACATAAAGTTGTTCCAGGCTACTTCTGGGCCAGTCACCAAGCGCAGTTTGGTAGGTCCGTTGACAGAAAGTGGAATCCGTTTTTGCCAGGAAAGAGCCACAAAGCGCGAGCCAATGGGTCGAAAATCGTAACCCGCTGGCAGCGAACCACCGAAACTATTTATCCCTACGTAGATGCTAAAATCGGAGGTAACCCGGTTGACTATTTTCTTTGGTCGGGTAGCTGTCGTGTCGGTGGTGATGGTAACGGTAGTCGTTTGAGCAAACGAAGCAGCCGAAGCAACAATAAGAGCCGAGGTTAGTAATGACTTTAACGTTTTCATAGCACTTGTATTTAAAAAATAAGGGTTTAGGAAAATTGACGTGTTCTTTTCTTGCGATTGTATTCCTTTCGTTATTTGACAGGAAGATGTCAGAATACCGGGTTCAGGTTGCATGCTTAGAAGAAAAAAACAAAAAATGTCGTCCGCATAAGTGTGGACGACATTTTTATTATCTGATAACCAGCAACTTATACAAAATAAAAAAAAATCAATTTTCTGCTCGCCAAAGTCTATAACTGGTCTTTTCGTCTTCTTCGCTATTGGTTGATTTGGCTGGTAAGCTCTACGCACCATTGATCACAATTGACATTTTGATAATGCCAACAATTATCTTAAAAGACGTTAATTCTGGTGCTTGGCTTGGTAATACAAGCTATTCAGCAGAATTAACACTAATGGAGATATCTTGATGTATTTAGTAGCTAAAAGTCGGGTACTGATTCGATAGTATGGAAACAGAAGTATTATAACTCTCTGGCTTGCAGAGTATTTTTTACCAGATTAACTTTCGTAGATTTCTTTAATTGGATCAGGGATTTTGCGCCGGAGGCTGCTCAATAGAATCCCTACCAGAAAAATGGTCAGTGTACCCACCACCATAATCATGTTCGACTGCAAATGACTGCGTAGAAATCCATAGTCATCAGGAATTTGCGGAGAGAATGTCATCCAGATAATAACCAATAGTCCCACAACGGTTGCCGCCAGTGCTTCGGGGTTACGAGTACGTTGAGAAATGATTCCCAACAGGAACAGCCCCAACATTCCCCCGGCAAAAATTCCCGATAGTAACCACCAAACGTCCAGTATGCTTTTCACGCCAATAATGGCAATGCCCACAACCATACCTAGCAATCCGAAACAGGTCGTAGCGACGTATAAAAGCCGTAAACCCTGCTTCGCAGAAAGATCCTTTTTGATGTAGCGTTGGTAAATATCGACG
>CAXVWN010000037.1:0-16128 GCA_964263725.1 Spirosoma sp. | reverse complement strand
ACTAAACTTGCAGCATGGCAGCAATACAAGACCGATTCGGGCAAATAAAGACCTTTATTTTCGACATAGATGGGGTAATGACCGATGGAAGTGTCAATTTACTTGCCTCAGGCGAACGATTTCGGACGGTTTTCATTCGCGATACCTATGCTATTCAGCAAGCGTTGAAAGCTGGTTTTCGGGTTGGCATTATATCGTCGGCCAATGCAGAGGGTGTTCGCAACTGGTTGGCGACTATGAATCTAAAGGATGTGTTCATGGGTGGCCCTGACGACCAAAAAGTGAACGCTTTTCTCGGTTATATCGCCCGCGACGATCTAAACGAATCCGAAATTTTGTACATGGGCGACGACCTTCCCGACTACACAATCCTAAGCCGGTCGGCGGTTTTCAGTACCTGCCCAGCCGACGCAATTGACGAAATTCAGGCTGTTTGTCAATATATATCACCCAAATCTGGTGGCCGTGGTGCTGTTCGGGATGTAATCGAGCAGGTCATGAAAGCGCAGGGAAAGTGGAGTATTTAATCATAATGGATAATGAATAATGTAAAATGGCTAATGGGCATAAAAACTTCAGTCCCTGACATCCATTATGCATTGTACATTGTTCATTTTACATTCGTTAAATGAACAATTTAGCCGAGCGTGACAAGGCTGTAATCTGGCATCCGTTCACGCAGATGCAAACAGCTCCATTGCCAGTCCCCATTGTGCGGGGCAGCGGTTCTGTGCTGTACGATGCCGACGGTCGTGAATATCTGGATATGATTTCGTCCTGGTGGGTGAACTTACACGGGCACGCCCATCCGCACATTGCCAAACGGGTAGCCGAACAGCTACAAACGCTCGAACATGTGATTTTTGCGGGTTTTACTCACCAGCCTGCCGTTGACTTAGCGGAACGTTTATTAGCGATTCTCCCACCGAACCAATCAAAGATTTTCTACTCGGACAATGGTTCGACAGCTGTTGAAGTGGCTCTAAAAATGGCCTTTCAGTACTGGCATAATATTGGCAAGCCTCGTCAAAAAATAATTGCGTTTGAGAATGCTTATCATGGCGACACATTTGGGGCAATGGCGGTAAGCGGCCGTAGTGCCTTCACAGCGCCATTCGTTCCGTTTTTGTTCGATGTAGATTATCTACCCGTGCCTATACCGGGGCAGGAAAATGCGGCTCTTGCCCGTGCCGAAGCCATATTTACCAACGATGTGGCCGCGTTTATTGTTGAGCCATTAGTGCAGGGCTCGGGCGGCATGGTCATGTACGAACCAGCCATATTGGATAAATTATTTCAACTAGCCCGACGCAAAGGCGCCCTTATTATTGCCGACGAAGTAATGACCGGTTTTGGACGAACAGGCAAACTGTTTGCGTCAGATTATTTGGTCGAGAAGCCAGACCTCATGTGCCTATCGAAAGGGTTGACCGGCGGCACGATGGCTTTAGGTGTGACGGCCTGTGTCCAAACCATTTACGATGCTTTTCTGTCGGATGATAAATTTAAGACACTCTTCCATGGTCACTCATTTACTGCGAATCCGCTAGCCTGCACAGCCGCGCTGGCCAGTATGGACTTACTTCTGCTAGCCAAAACAAAAGCCAATATTCAACGTATTTCACAAAACCATACTGCTTTCGCAGCAAGATTAGCCACCTACTCTACGGTTGAAAACATTCGACAACACGGGACATTACTTGCCTTCGATTTGAAGGCCGGTGAGCAAACTTCCTATTTTAATAACATTCGTGATACAGCCTATAATTTTCTGCTGGAGCGTAGTATTCTAATGCGACCGCTTGGAAATGTATTATATCTGATGCCTCCCTATTGCACGACAGATGAACAGTTAATCTATACTTACGAACAGATAGAGGCTTTGTTAATAACTCTCTGACTATCATAGCTTGACATTACGGGTTTAATCGTTCACCTTTGCTTCACCAAACGTAAGCGGGAGTAGCTCAGTTGGTAGAGCGGCAGCTTCCCAAGCTGCAGGCCGTGGGTTCGAACCCCATTTCCCGCTCACCCATAAACCCATGAAAAGTAACCGGTTAGCAGAAATGCTGGCCGGTTTTTTTCCGTCCCGCTGGTTTACACCTCTATACAAGTTGCTTACTAATTTTAATGAGCTTATTGGCCATTCTTGTGATTACAGCCCCCAATCATTTAACTGGTTTGTTTACGGTCCTGCCTGCTCTACTTTAACACACATACAGACGTCACATTGGTGATCAAACTTAGGCGCCTGCAAATTCCTTAACTCAAGTCCGACGCTTCTACATGGGGAGTATGTAAAAATACCTTGCTAGCTTGTTTGACATTAAGCAGCGATCGGAACATAGCGAAGATTAACGAGGGTAACACAAAAAAATCCCGTATCGATATTGTATACCATAAGGATGCTGGAATAGATATGGCCAGGCAGCTTACCAGCAGAATTGCCATTCCCCAGGAGACTAGTTGCAATGCCAGGCTTCCAACAACCAGACTTCCCAATGACAGAAGTACCAAAACAGTTAATAAAATGAGTCGGGGAAGTAACAATCCCCTTACTAATGAATTGAACGCCTGTACGTTACCCCTGATTAATTGCTGAACACCTACTTTGAAGTAAGCTTTAACGAAATATACCTGAGCAGCCATCCATCGAGTGCGCTGTTTATTGAATACAGCCACATTTTGGACTTTTTCGTCATATATGATGGCATCTTTTAAATACTTCACCAGAACATGATCTACCGTTAATAACATTTCAAGTTCTTTATCATAGCCGCCAACCGTCTGTATTTTGTTGAGCGCGCTCTTTAATAAGGCAGGCTCAAACGCCATCCCCGAGCCTGTGCACATGGCCGAAAGTCCCAGGGCCCTCTGCCCGGCCCGAAAAATATTATTATTTACCTCTTCATTCATTGCATCGAAAACGGCCACGCTTTTATTGGTATTCTTAGCTTTTCGATGGCCCTGAACAGCCACCCAGCCTTGCCCAAACGCCTGATTGATTCGGGTTAGAAAATCGGCAGCCATATGGTTATCGGCATCAGAAATTACGACAATACCATATTTACCTTCCGGCAAACCATTCAGAGCGTAGGTAATGGATTTCTGAACAGTTGACTGCTCGAACTCAACCCGTACCACCTTAATTGGATAGGTAGCCAGCTTGTCCAGTGTTTCGGGGAGAAACGAATCAGCAATAACAATCAGATCATACAAATCCGATGGGTAGTGCTGTTTTAGATTAGCAATTACTGAACCTATAATAACTGCATCTTCTTTATAAGCCGGAATTAACACGGCGATTCGACGTAACCGGTCAACGGCTTCTGAAACTGCTACATCATCAGCTTTCCCCAAACGGCCCGCTATAGCCGATACAGATAAGTAAAGAACATTAAGTGCCAGATAGCCAATGAATAACACGCTGATGATAGTAAGCAGTACAGCCATTTCGCCGAATAGTCTAGTGATAAGTAGTGTTATAGTAACATAAGAATATACAAAACTACCTTTTTTTCAAAAATAAGAAATAATTAAGGTAATATATTTTGTATAAATAAACAAAATATATAAAATTTGAATTTAAATGTAAATAACAAGTTACCATATGAGGAATTTTCTACTTTCTATTTGTTTATATATTGGCTTCATAGTAACTCCTGGTGTGTATTTTAATCGGTTGCCTTCTCCCATAGAAAGTGGGCTAAGTCAGTTTAACAAGTCCATTAATAAAAGGGGAAATGTGCCCTTGCCGGGTCGGGTTAAGGCCGAAAATTACGACGCTATGCAAGGTGTAGGCGTTGAAACAACAGCCGATACTGACGGTGGGCAAAATATTAATAACATTGATGCGGGCGACTGGATAGACTACAGTGTCAGCGTACCCCAGCAAGGCGTTTACTCATTCCGATTTCGCGTCGCTAATGGCTACGGCGACAACTCGAAATTTGACATTCGGCTGGCTGACAATACGGTGGTAAGTACCGTAAATGTTCCTCGAACGGGCGGCACCCAAAATTGGCAAACGATTGGTGCAACGGCCCATCTGAACGCAGGTACACAGACATTGCGCATTTATGTCCTGAAAGGCGACTGGAATCTAAACTGGTTTGAAGCGACTAACGGTCAGTCGCTTCCCGGCAAGCTGGAAGCCGAAAGCTTCGATGTTGCCACCGATGTTCGCCCTGAGCAGGCCAGCGATACCGACGGAGGCACCGATTTAAATTATATCGACGATGATGACTGGATGGACTACAACGTGACCGTACCATCGACAGGGGTATATACCTTTCAGTTTCGGGTGGCCAATAGCTGGGGCAACGGCCGAGTCGATATACGGGATGAGGCCGGGGCAACCCTAAGCAGTATCGACATACCGCGAACAGGTGGCTGGCAAAACTGGTCTACAATAAGTACTACCGCCACCTTACAGGCCGGGAGTCAGGTCTTACGCATTTATTCTGTTCGCGGAGCCTGGAATTTTAACTGGGTAACTGTATCGCAAGGAGGTATCGTGCTGGCTCCAGCCGTTATTAGTTTCGGTGCTCTGCCGGACAAAACGACCGACGACGGCGATTTTAATCTAATCGCAACGAGTAACAATACCGATACGCCAATAATTTTTACATCCTCTAATCCAGATATAGTTTCTGTGTCCAATGCTACCGGTTCGTGGAAGGCGTCCATAGTGGCCGCCGGAACCGCCATACTAACCGCGTCGCAAGCGGCTTCATCATCATTTCTGGCTGCTAACAACGTGACCCAGACACAATCTGTGCTTGTTTCTTCCATTATTGCAGCCAATAAGAAAATCCCGATCGATCCCAAACGCTGGTATCAGCTCACCAATGTAAGCAACGGATTACAAGGGCTCTTCAACGGTGTTACGGATGTAACCGTCGAAACCGGCTGGGGAAAAGTGTTGCCGCAATATGATGCGTATTATCCGCTTCTGGATGGGGAGTCGATAACCCTCGAAAGTCTGCGATTCTACGATTTTGTCGGTTCATGTCAGGATAATCCGATGACACTCTGGGTGATTAACAACCAGTGGCAGCGAATTCCGGTTGCAACCTTCACCGGTAGTGAATACGCCACCTGGGTTGGCCCCTACCCTGACCGCCAGATTACCGGTAACGCCCGGTTCAAGCTGGACCAGCCTATCAGCAATGCCCGCTATCTGGTCATCAATACCTACGGCGTGTTCCCAACCGAAATTGAGTTGTATGGCACTTATACGCCCCCCAGTCAGGCCGCAACCCCTGTACCGGCAAAATCCGTTAAGCTCGGGGATATGCTGGGCGTGAATGCCTATGAATGGAATTTTGAAGATGGCAACTCCCCCTGGATGGTCAACGAGGCCAAAATGAATGTCGTAAAAAGTTTTTCCGGCATTCGGCATTACATGGACTGGAATAAGCTCGAATCGACGCAGGGCAGCTATTCGTACAGCCCGGTCATGAGCGGAGGATGGAACTTCGACGCTATCTACGAACGCTGTAAAGCAGAAGGTATTGAGGTGTTGGCTTGTCTGAAAACGATTCCGGATTGGATGGTCAATAGTTATCCGCAGGACCAGCGCGATATGGAGAACACACCTTTGCTGTATGGAAAAGATTTCTCCGATCCGAATTCTTACCTGGAACAGGCAAAAATGGGCTTCCAGTATATGGCTCGTTATGGCAATAACCCCAACGTAAATCCTGCCTTGCTAAGCGTTAATTCGACACCGCGCTGGAGCGGTGATACGCCAAATTCAATCAAAATTGGCCTGGGGTTAATCAAGTACATCGAATGTGATAACGAACGCGACAAGTGGTGGAAAGGCAGAAAGGCCTATCAGACTGCCCGCGAGTACGCGGCTAACCTGTCGGCATTTTACGACGGGCATAAAAATAGCATGGGTGCTGCCGTGGGTGTTAAAAACGCTGACCCTTCGGTGAAGGTAGTTATTGGTGGATTGGCCTCGGCATCAAGCGGTTCTGACTACATAAAAGGGATGATCGACTGGTGTAAACAGTACCGCGGTTACAAGCCCGACGGAACCGTTAACCTGTGCTGGGACATCATCAACTACCACATGTATTCTGACAATACATCATCGTCGCAAAGTGGAACCTCTACGCGGGGAGCCGCCCCCGAGGTAACGATTATCGACCAAATTGCGGATGATTTTCGGCAAACAGCGCACCGGCAATCCTACGATATGCCCGTCTGGATTACGGAGGCTGGCTACGATGTTAATCAGGGAAGTCCCCTGAAAGCCATTCCAATCGGAAACAAATCAGCGCTGGAAACCCAGGGCGACTGGATTTTACGAACGGCTCTGGTCTATGCCCGGCAGGGTATCGAAAAAGTGTTCTTCTACCAGCTTTATGACGATAATTCTACGGGCGGTATGTTCGGCACCTCGGGTCTGGCAAATGGTGACAACGTAACCCGCCGACCGGCCGCTGATTATCTATACCAGACTAAAAAGCTTTTCGGCGACTATCTCTACAAGGAAACGCTCAACCGCAACCCCTTCGTGGATCGGTATGAACGAAGCGGCAATTCGATTTACGCACTGGTCGTGCCTGACGAAATTGGACGCACGGCTTCGTATATGCTGGATCTGGGAAGTGCTACCCAAGCCCGGATTTACCGGCCTAAAGCCGGTAGTAATGATATGGATATGGAAATAGTCAGCACAAATCAGGGTAAACTACAGCTTACCGTAACTGAAACACCGCTCTTTGTGGTAGCCGGTAATGTGGCGCCAAACGCGCGAAAAGCAGTCGCTGCCTTGACAGATGTAAAAAGTCTGGACGAAGCCATTCAGGTATATCCTAATCCAACAGCCGATTTCGTGACGATACAAGCCGAGCGAACCTCTACATCTCCGCTTAGGGTGCACGTTTATGATACGGGTACCGGCCGTCTGCACCGACAAATGAAAATACTCCCCACAGGCGACCTTTTCTCCGGAAAAATAGACTTGTCCCAACTCCCCGTTGGCACCTATTTACTGGATATAAAGCAAGGCGACGAGCGGACGACACGAAAAATCATGAAGGTGAACTAGGTGGCTCACCGCTATTTCCTTTACGCCTTCTATCCACAAATGTTAGCCGGGCTATCATTGATCGTTTTACCAAGATGATTAATGATAGCCCGGCTACTACAAGGTTGAACCAAGTTCAAGTATAGCGATTAACCAGCAGACAACTTTATAGATGTTGTATGCCCTACCATAAATAAACATATTTTATTTACTTTACTTAGAAAAAATAAATAACAAGTTTATATTTATGATCACTAATCATAAGTCAAGTTAAAGTAATTAAGATATTATTTAGTTCATTAAAGTATCCCGCTGAATGGTAGACGTAAACCGGACAAACACACCACCGCTCGTTTCACTGATTACGATCAACTACAACCAGGCGGCAGTAACCTGCGATCTGCTGGAATCAACGCGGAATCTTACGTATCCTAATGTTGAAATTATCGTTGTCGATAATGGCTCGAAGGAAGATCCAACGGAACAAATCAGGCAGGGCGCTTATCCGAATGTGACCGTGATCGTTAGCCCCGAAAATCTGGGTTTTTCGGGTGGTAACAACCTGGGCATCCGGCATGCCCGGGGCGACTACTATTTTCTGCTTAACAACGATACGATTGTTACACCCGACCTGCTGGAGCAGTTACTGAAACCATTTTCCCAAAACCCGGCCGTTGGTGTCTGCTGTCCTAAAATCCGCTATTTCGATCAGCCGAATATTATTCAATATGCTGGTTATCACCCACTAAATGAGTTTACCGGTCGAACGTGGGCTATCGGGCTGATGGAACCCGATCAGGGGCAGCACGAGCAGCCGGGACCAACCTGGTTTGCCCACGGTGCGGCCATGCTGGTTAGCCGGGAAGTGCTGGAACGCGCGGGTAGCCTGGACGACAGTTTTTTTCTGTATTACGAAGAACTGGATTGGTCAATGCGAATACGACGGGCCGGTTTTCAGATTTACTATCAGCCGGAAGCCTTGATTTACCACCGGGAATCCATGAGCGTTGGTAAAGCGAACACCCTGAAAGTGTACTACCATACGCGCAACCGTCTGTGGTTTATGCGCCGAAATGTGGGCGGACTACCGCTGCTGGTTTTTTACCTGTATTATTTTGGCCTCGCCCTCCCAAAGGCACTTGGCTATTACACCCTGCGCTGGCAACCGGCTTACCTCAAAGCGGTCAAAAATGCCATTGTCTGGAATTTCAAACATACGGTTAAACCAGATAAATCCATAGCCATAACGGTCTAATACAGCTCCATAAATTATACAAAATAAAACGACTGCGAATCAATAGAAGAATAAGTTATGCCCCAGTCTACTTTCCTGCTGAACAGAAACCTGACCTCAACCCCATTCTGGATGTACACACTTCTGGGAGGGGTTTATACGGTTGTGGTAGGTTATCTGGTCAGTAAAATGGGAGTCGCCGGGGCTATTTTGGCGGTTGTGGCACCTATCGCCATCGGACTGGTGATTCTTGTGTTACTGGAACCCCGTTTCGGTTTGTTGCTGTACGTACAGTTTAGTTTTACCGTTGGGTTTACCCGCTTTGTTCAGATCGACGTTCCGGTGGGCCTGCTCATTGATGGCTTGTTAGCATTAACGTTGTTCAGCCTGTTTTTGAACGGACAACGCATGGAGTGGCACCGAATGCGCAGTCTGGCGTTTGCCCTGATCGCCATCTGGTTTTTATACACCGTTATCGAACTGCTCAACCCCGAAGCCCCATATCGCCCAGCCTGGTTTTTTCACGTACGAGCCTTTTCCCTTCATTGGTTTCTGGTAGCCTGCATCGTGATTGTAGCGCCCATTACCCGCAAAGACATCCAAGTTTTTGTCAATTCCTGGTTAATCTGGTCATTCGCGGCTGCCCTCTGGGCGTTTAAGCAGCAGTATTTAGGTCTGTCACCGGCCGAGGTAGTCTGGCTAAATAGCGGATTCAATGCGCGGACGCACATGCTCTTTGGGCAACTCCGGTGCTTTTCATTTTATTCTGATGCGGCCCAGTTCGGAGCCGAGATGGCGGGGGTTACGCTGGTGGCTCTTATCCGGGTGTTTGAGGAGAAAAAGCTTCTTAACAAACTAGCCTACACGCTACTAACACTAATTTACTTTTGGGGATACGCCATTTCCGGAACGCGCAGTGCCCTGTTCGTGCTAGTCGCCGGATTCGGGTTTTATCTGCTTCTGAAACGCGACATCCCGAAACTTCTGATTGGTCTGACCTTAGCCGTACCGCTGTTTTTATTACTCATGTACACGAGCGTTGGCAGCTCTAATTATCAGGTTCAGCGCATGCGGTCGGCGCTGACACCCATGAACGATCCTTCTTTTATACTCCGGCTGCAAAATCAGGAAAAGCTGAAAGCGTATCTGCATGATTTGCCGTTTGGGGCGGGTATTGGCACCTCAACCGACATGGGCGCGCGCTTTTCGCCCTGGCACTGGGCGGCCCAAATCCCACCCGATAGCTGGTACGTTGAGCTTTGGATCGAAACGGGTCGCGTTGGGGTCACCCTCTACATTCTTATGCTGGTAGGGCTGACAGGCATTGGCGTATACCGGGTCTGGCAATTAAAAGATCCGTGGCTAATTAAAATTATGTACGCGTTTCTGGCCGAATTCGTCGGTATAGCGCTCATGGGTTATTCCAATCCGGTGTTGGGCCAATTTCCAACCAGCAGCGTCATTTTTATCAGCACCCTGTTAATTACGACCTGCAACCGATGGGATATCACGCCAACAACACAAACCTCCGTAACAGAACAACCTATTCTCGTTTAGACTGATCGTTATGAAGCAATTTGACAGCATCATTTGTATTACCCAAACGCCCTGGACCGGCGATTTCCAGAAGGCTGTGGTCCAGCTTATGACGGAATTAGCCGCTCATCATCGGGTTCTGTTTGTCGATTATTTGTATACGATCAAAGATCTGGCAACCGGCCGAAAGGACATGCCGATCAAAAAAACAATGCGTTTCAGTTCGCCATTGACACCCATTGAAACGGCTCATGGTGGCGAATTATACGTGTGGTCTCCGCCCCTGATGATGCCCATAAACTGGTTGCCGATTCAATCGCACGATCGACTGCTTTTGTGGAATACAGATCGGCTGGTTAGTAGTTTGACGAAGGTTATGCACCAATTGGATATGCACCACCCTCTGGTTATCAATGCTTACAACCCGGTGGTTGGTTTGCCCCTGCTGGGAAGGCTGAATGAGTGCGCCACCATTTATTACTGCTTCGATGAGATCACCGCAGCTGGCAATTGGATGAGTCGGCACGGGAACCGGTACGAAGATGAGTTTGTCCAGCGCGTCGATGCTATTATTACGACTTCGGAGACCTTACGACAGGATAAATCAGCCGGGCAAACCCCCACTTTCTGCGTTAAGAATGGGGCCAATTTCGACTTATTTAATCGAACCCGGCAATTGGCCCGATCAAACCCGACCGTTAAACCCGTCGTTGGGTATCTCGGCTCAGCCGACAATCGAATCGATATCGATCTGATGGAATACTGCGCCCGCATGATGCCGGATGTTGACTTCCAGTTTATTGGCGAAGTGCATGAACCTGAGTTGCTTAAGCGGCTGGACTATCTGACCAATGTCACCTTTATCCCGCCACACCCGCCCGCTGATTTACCTCCTTTGCTGGCGAAATGGCACGTCGGAATTATTCCGTTTGTGTGCAATAGCCATACCTACACGATTTATCCGCTTAAAATCAACGAGTATCTGGCGGCTGGTTTACCCGTCGTGTCAACGCCCTTTTCATTACTGGACGATTTTGCCGGCATCATTGAACTAGCCGATACGCCCGAACGATTTTCGCAGGCACTTCGGCGGGCGCTGGCCGACAAATGTGAGCAGCGAACACAACAGCGGGTCGATACGGCGCAGGCAAATTCCTGGGAACAACGGGCCAGAGAGTTCGACGCAGTCATTAAGCGCATACCAAAAGCGTGGCGACAGGAAGAGCCCGCCAACTTACTAAGTAGCCATTGACGAAACGATTACAGGAATGATCTTATCGAGGAAGACAGCACGCATGAAAGGGCATTGGAGTAACAAACGTAACCAGCACTGGCTACTACGGGTATTGGCAATCTGCTTGGCAGTAGAAACTGGTAGCTATGGACAGGCTGTGGTGCCAAAAAGCCCCACTACGGTCAAGCCGATTATTTCGGCGGCCGACGGGCTACCGGCCGATAGTATGGCGTTCGATTTCAACCGGGACATTGCCGTTCAGTTAATTCCGTTTGACGAAATTTTTCAACTGGCGCTGGCTTATGCGCCAACGGTAAAATTTGAGCGGGCCATTTCCAATTCGCAGTTGGCGGCCTTACAATTGTCCAAGCTACAGGTATTGCAAAATTTCACCGGATATGCCAATTACTCAACTGGTAACCAGGTCATTCTCTCTACAGGAACGAACGTTTCGGATCAATTGGGGCAAATTGCCAACGGGTACCGGGCGGGGGTCAACGTAGCCATCAGCATCCACGATTTGTTTGGCCGTCCGCAACAGATCCGGCTGGCCAGAGCCAATTATGAATCCACGCAGGAACGTCGGCGAACGGCTGAAATTCTCCTCAAACGCGATGTATTCAATTTATATCAGGATATCATTCTGGCCCAGCGGGTTCTGCAAATCCGCTTACGGGATGACCAGGCGTCTCTGGCCGCTTTCCGGATTGCGGAGGTAGAGTTGCAAAAGGGGAAAATTGCACCCGAAGCGCACGCCTTCAATAGTAACCGCTATGCCGAAACCAGAACAACGGTGGAACAGGCCAAGACCCAATTTATTAAAAGTATGTACGCGCTGGAATTAGCCGTTGGCGTTCCTATCCATCAACTGAAACGCAACTAGCCATATGACTATTCGAGGACTTGTCCGGCTCCTGAAGCAACACATCATCTGGTTTATACTGTTCCCATGCCTGGCTGGGGGAACGGTATACTACTTCATGCGCCATGAAACGAAGACTTATAAAACGAAGGCAACATTGTACACTGGCTTTACGTCCGGCTATACGTTACGGTCGGCTCAGGAAGGTTTCCAGACCGATTACTCGGCCGTCAGCAATGCCTTCGATAATATACTGACAACGCTCAATTCAAATCAGACGCTTTATTACGTTGGTTTAAATCTGTTGAGCGAGCACCTGCAACTCACCAAACCCACGGAACGTCAACTGTCGGTCACTGGCTTCCAGCGGTTGCAGAAAGCGATACCAGCCAGCCTTTGGCAATCCTTACGCCAGCCGGGCGATTTAACCCAGGTCCGCATTCGGATGGATAGTCTGGCCAGAAGTCAGACCGACAATCCAATCAGAAAGCTCCTGTTCGACTCCGATTCGTATTACTCGGCAGATAATATCAGCCGAAAGCTGAAAGCCAATCGAAAAAGTGCCAGCGACATGCTGGACCTGGAATATGAAGCCGACGACCCGGCCGTTGCTCAGCAAACACTAAATATGGCCGTTGTTGAACTCAATGATCGGTACACAGCTTTAAAGCGGGGTGAAACAAATCCGGTTGTCAAGTATTACGAAAACAAGACCAAAGACGCCAAGCGGCAACTGGACAATGCGGAGTCTAAACTGAAGGGATTCAACGTGCAGCATAACGTGCTGAATTTTGCCGAGGAGCTAAAAAATCGCTCCCTCAATCGGGAAGCGCTGGTATCTGAATACAATCAGGAAGTCATGCGGAATCAGGCGGCTAAAGCCTCGATGAATGCGCTGAATCAACGCATGACCCAGGGCGGAAGTCTGCTTAAAATCAACACGGCCCTGACCGATAAGCAAGCTGAACTGACGGCGGCTGAAGCGCAGCTGATTACCGCCCGCACCAATGGCCAGCCACAGGCCGTTTTAGACAAGTATCAGGCAAAAATCAATCAGGCTTCGGAGGAGCTTAAGCAGATAGCCCAGAATTATTTCGCGGCCGACAATACCTCTGAGTCAATTCCTAAGCTAAAACTGGTGAATGAATGGCTAACCAAAGTCCTTGAGTATGAAGAGTCTGGTGCCCGGATGGGTGTGGTCAAAAAACGACTGGACGATTATCAGGCGGAGTCGACCACGTTTACCCCGCTGGAGTCTGAACAGCGGCAGCTCACCCGCGATATGGACGTTGCCGAAAAAGAATATTTAGGTATGATCCAATCGCTGAATCAGGCCACTACGCACCGGCAGGATATTGCCATTGATGGGTCGCTGTCGGTGCTGGACCCGCCTGCCTTCCCGCTTTCGCCCCAGGCGCCCAAACGCTGGCTTTTCAGTGCCATTGCTGCGGGGGCGGGTCTGGTCATCGCCCTACTGCTGGCCGCCATACGTTTCTGGACGGATAAACGGATCAATTCACTGGAGCAGGCCGAACAGCGAATTGGTCGTGCTGTTACGGCGGTATTTCCGCTGGTTAAAAAGTTTGCCGCCAATTCGCGGGCCAGCCGGGCAACCGTTGGCACATTCGAACAGGTAGGGAATGCGATTAACATCGACATTGAAAACCAACGAACGCCAACTCATCCGGCCCTCATTACCTTGTTCAGCATGCGGGCGAAGCAGGGGAAATCCTGGTTTGCCCACGGCCTGGCTCGCATGTATGCCGAATCGGGCGAAACCATTGCTTATCTCTACCCTCGACTGACGGAGGCCGACAAGAAATTTGAGCAGGAAGGTATCGTTTTTCTGCCCTACGAACTGCATCCCAACTTCATGAATGTACGGGAGCCCGACGATTTAATTAGTACTGAAGATGCAATGCCGATGAGCAGGTTCAGTAAAATTATTCTGGAACTACCGGCCCTCGTTGGCAGTCCCATTCCGCTGCATCTTATCAAACGCAGTGCGGTATCGATCATGTTGCTGACGGTACATACGATGTGGGGTCGCCGGGACAAACAACTGTTCGAGCTTTATACAAAAGCCGTGAATCATCCGGTTCTGATTGCGCTGAATAAAGTAGAAGGCGAAAACAACGATGCCCCAACGCTGGGTGATATCGAGCAGGGTATGGTGCGCACGAAACGCTATACCGAACCCAATATGGTCGTACCCAACGCATCAACACCCGAAAAATCCTTGATCAGCAACCTAAATGAGTCATAAACAACAGGCCATAAGCGGTGGTAAATGGATGAGCATGTCCACGGCAATTTCTACCCTGTTTCAGTTTGGCCAGGTTGCTATTCTGGCCCGGTTGCTGGAGCCGTCGGTTTTTGGGATCGTTAGCGTCAGCACGCTGCTCATTGCCTTCTTCAGCATTTTTGCCAATCTGGGGTTCTCGAACTCCATTATTTACAAACAGGAAGAAGATCGACTGGTGCTATCAACCATTTACCTGCTCAACATGGCACTGGGTCTGGTTATCGGCGTCGTTGTTTTTTTTAGCTGGCCACTGGTGGCGGCTTACTACAAAGAACCCCGGCTGGAACAGGTCATTAAACTATCGTCCCTGTATTTTATTATCGTTTATGTCGGTCAGATTTATCTGTTCTTGCTCCAGAAAGAACTCCGGTTCAAGGCCGTTGCCAGCATCGATATTACGGGTACACTGGTGGGCAGCAGCGTTACGATTCTGCTGGCCTATAACGGGTACGCCGAATTATCATTGATTTATGGGCAACTGGCTCAACAGGGGGCCAAATCAATTCTTCAACTGATTTATGGAGTCAGTTTATTTAAACCGCTCCTGAAATTCGACTTGAGCCTTATCAAAGATCACCTTCGGTTTGGCCTGTACAACGTGGGCGACGGCATCGTGGGATTTATTCAGGCCAATTCTGATAACATTCTGGTTGGCGGAATGCTGGGCGTCAAGCAACTCGGCTATTATACGCTGGCATCGCAACTGGCGGTTTTTCCGATTTCCAGACTCAGCCCTATTATTCTACAGGTTGCTTATCCGATTCTGGCCCGGTTCAAGGGCGATACCAACGAGTTAAAAAAGTCGTATCTGACCATTCTCGATCTGCTCAGCTACATTAATTTACCGCTTCTGGCGGGCTTGTTCATCACCGCCGACAGTGTGGTTCCGCTCTTTTACGGACCCGGTTGGGAGCCAACAATTCTGCTGATCAGGATTTTTGTTTTTGTCAGTATTTTCACTTTCCTGAGCAACCCACTTTTCACGCTGGCATTTTCTAAAGGCAAACCGAAGCTCCTGTTTTTTCTGAACGTAATTACGCTGATCATTAAGATTCCCCTTGTTTATTTTTTCGCCCAGCAGTGGGGCGTAGTGGGTATTGCTTCGGCGTTTCTGTTGGCTACAATGGCCAACCTGTTAATTAACTTCCGGATCGTTCATTCGCTGATTGGCCCTTTTTTAGGAGAATTTTCCCAGAATATTGTCAAGCCAATCCTATTTTGCCTGTTTATGGTGACCGCCATTGTGCTTTATAAATCGTATGCAGATTCCATTAATCTGGTCAACACCAGTGTTGAAGTGGCGATAGGTGCGCTGATTTATATCGGCCTGACATTCCGCTATAAATACACTCTGGCCGAACTAAAAACACTTGGCAAAGCCGCCTGATAAATGCCTTAGATTTTTTTGTCATGCTGACGCAGGATGCATCTTCGCTAATAGCGATCTATCTCACGTCCGAAGATGCTTCCTGCGTCAACATGACAAAAAACCTAAGATAATTAGCCTAAGTATTTATGATACAACAGTTACTATTAAAATCGCTGTACGTAGTTGCCCGACTCAAGTACCCAAAGCTACCCCACGATCTCGGGTATTTTGTGCGTGATAACTACTACTGTAAGTTGGCGCAGGGGCGGTATATGATCCGCGATTACGTACTCAGGAAAAAATATAAAGTTATCAGCTACCACGGTGAGTTCGATCAGGAACTACGGTATGTGTTGCCATTTGCCTATTGGCATCACCTGAATGGCACGCTGGGCAAAACCATTGCGGCCCAGCATACGAAAGAGTTTTATTTTTTCAGTTCGAACCATGAGGAGCGGTTTGAAAAGCGTGTCTGGACGGAATCGTATGCCCATTACGATGTGCCGAATATGACACACAGTAACTCGTACAGTTTTCGAAAAT
>CAXVWN010000036.1:0-16582 GCA_964263725.1 Spirosoma sp. | reverse complement strand
AATTTTCATCGTGTTGCTCCCAAACGTATTGCTGAAGTCAACGCTGAACTCCCCGATTTTACTTTTAATACCAATAGTGCTCGAAATGTCGGACGTGTTGGAGGTCATTTGCGGCCTATATCCGTTGGGATAAAGCAGGTAGTTGGTCCGGTCGGTTTGGGCGGGTCGGCGATAATAACACGAGAAACCTTCCAGATATTTGTAGGAAGCACCGCCAAAACTATAAATAGTCGTGGTGGGGTTTATCTCATAACCGGCATTATAAAACGTACTTCCCAGCGTAATAGCGGGCATTCCGGCGTACACCGCAAAGTCGGCCTTTGATAATCCGCGGGCGCTCATGATACCAGCTTCTGTTTTCAGCGCGGCAATCTGTGACGCGTTACCGGCCGCTTGAGCATTAATAAGTTCGGGATTCGTGATGACCGGATTACCGTTCTTGTCGGTTCTCAGGTTATTAAGATAGGTATTGTCAAAAAAGCCAAAGTCGTTCAAGAACAGGCGCAACGTGGGCCGACGCTGGGTGATCTGACCCGAAATATTAACGTACCCTTTATCACTCAGTTTGAATCCGTAGTTGGCATCAAACTGATAATTGAATCCGTCTGGCTTACCCGATTTGGTCAGCGCTCCCGCCTGACCACCTGTGTTCGCGTACCCGCCACCCGTAAGGCTGGCGGTTAATTTATTCGTCCCTTTTTTGAGAATAATATTCACCACCCCGGCTACAGCATCCGAACCATATTGGGCGGCAGCGCCATCACGAAGTATTTCTACCCGATCGATGGCCGAAACGGGTATCGTCATTAAATCGACCGTAGTGGATGGGCTGCCAACGGCTGTTTCGGTAATAAGCAAGGCGGACGTATGGCGTCGCTTTCCGTTAACCAAAACAAGTATCTGATTGGGAGCCATGTTCCGCAACTGAACCGGATCGACGTGGGAGTTTAAATCCCCGCCCTGCGACCGAACCGAATTGAAACTTGGTGCCACAGAAGCCAGCATTTGTGCCAGATCCATTTGAGGAAGGGCACCCATAATGTCTTTAATGGAAATGACATCGACTGGAACCGGGGAATCAATGAGGGTACGCCCAACATTTCGTGTTCCGGTCACAATCAATTCACTCAATTCGTTCACGTTCTCTTCTAGCGGAATCTCAAAAGAGGTACGGTCGCCTACCTTTATCTCTTTTGCTTTAAACCCGATGAAGCTGATGACAAGAATATCGTTTGGCATAGCATCCAGAGAAAACATGCCTTGATTATCGGTAATCGCTCCCTTCTTCGAATTTCCCTTGATCAACACGTTGACGCCTTGCAGGGCTTCAGTCGTAATCGTAGTGTAAACTTTACCGGTTATCTTCTTGGTTTGGGCCGAAGCTCCCAGAGGACATATAAAGGCCAAAACAAGCATAGTGACAAATACAGGTACAATGTCATGCTTACGTAATATTCTTTTCATGGTTAGTAGATATTAAGTTGAACAAGCTCATTTTAAGGTTATTATGAAAAATGAATGGGGCGAATTTTTTAATCTT
Organism: Spirosoma sp.; assembly: GCA_964263725.1. Lineage (GTDB taxonomy): Bacteria > Bacteroidota > Bacteroidia > Cytophagales > Spirosomataceae > Spirosoma. The sequence continues at coordinate 15,042 of CAXVWN010000036.1, read as the reverse complement.
TCACCTTTTCTAACTCTGGACTTTACTATTTTCGGGTAATTAATTAAGTTGAAGTATGCGTGTATGCATGCTGAAAAATTTAGACACTAGACTACCTGAAGTCGATTTCTCGACCTTTTACAACGTGCCAAAATGTATGCTTAAACGTAAAATGCAAGCAGCCCGAAAATGCAGGAGTTACTAATTACAACCTTTCAAATCAGGGAACTCTCCAAGAATGTCCGTGCGCACGAAATGAGAGTGTATTTTTGTTGTACTTTATCAAATATGGGAATTATAATAATGTATTAAAACTAAATTAAAGAATATAGTATTGAATTATTAGATAAATGCAAAATATAATTACTTGTCGAATATTTTATACCAGAATTTGTACCCATGAGGTGTGTAAGCGGTACAGTAAGTTTCTTATTCCGTATTTAACTGATTAACATATTACTTATAATTTTCTTATTTGTAAACAGTAGCTTACAACTCTCTGTTGTCACTCGTTAGGTAAATCATAGTTCTGTGGATGAACTATCTGTAATCTATCTGCTAAATCATTGCGCTTATTTAATATGAACTATTGCTTCACGCTGATCTTAGTGTTACTCGGTTTTTTTACTGCTCAAGGACAAGACGCTCGTAATGTTCTGGAGGCCCAACATTTTATTAAACTGGGGAATACACTGCGAATGGTTGACAGGCCGGAGCAGGCTATCGACTTACTGGTAAGGGCATTGCCCGCCGTGCAGTCGAAAGATGCGTACATGGAGGCCATTGCTTACGAAAATTTAGGGTTTGCCTACAGTGACCAGGGTAATAGTAAGGCTGCCCTAGACTATTTTTATAAAGCGCATAAATTATATCAACAGCTAAATTTTGTCGCTAGCGAAGCCGCTATGCGACAACTGATTGGCGACATATCTGGTAAGGACTTATATGCCGGCATTGATGTTGGCGCGTCGGGAGTGAAGTTGGCTATTTTTCGGACCAAGTACGAAAACGGGTTTTATAGTAAGGACATTAAGGTTAAACCCCTGGCGCCTAACGTAACCCTGATTTCAGGAACGGAGAAGTCGTTTCAGGATGGCCAGGAAGTAATGAAAGCGTATCTGGACTCAATTCGACATTATAAAGTCGCTGCCGACCATATTTATGTTGCGTTCAGTAGTGGAATTAACGAAACACTGGGCAAAACACCCGATAAGAGAAAAAAGCTTTATGAACTGTTCTCGTCCCTAATTGCCACTAGCATACCCGGAAGCGACAGCCTGTCAATTGACTCTACACTAACGGCCGCCCGCGAGGCCGAACTGTTTCTGATTGGCTCCGTTCCCCGAAAATTATGGCTTTCTACGGCCTGCGTCGATATTGGGAGTGGCAATACAAAAGGAGGTTACTATGATAATGGGCGTCGATTCCACTCCGTTAGTTTTTCCTTCGGCACCAAAACGCTGGCTAATCTGATTGATAATAATCGGTCATTATCTATGGAGGCTTACAAGGAGGAAGCGCAGCGAGTAGTGGACATGATTGCGGATACGGCCATAAATGCTGAGTTTACAACTGCTAATCCAGGGCTTCTCCAACGAAAAACGGTTGCTCTGGGCGGTGGTATTGCCTGGGCAATGACGGTTTACTTGCATCCTGAAAAGGCCGGTGTAACTGCCGTTCCGTTAACCGTTGAAGAAGCAGAGAAGTTTGCCCGATTAGCCATGACTAATTACCAAAATCTTACTCACCCGGACTTGTCGGATTTGACAGATCCAGAGGTAAGAAAAAAAGCAGAAATGGACTTGAATAATGTACGGAGCCAGTTTAACGAAAAACAACTGATTGCCGGGGCTCTGCTGTTAGAATCTGTTTTTCGATCTTACGCCAGCACATCCATACCGAAGCGGTTTATTTTTATTCGGGATTCGGACATTAGCTGGGTAACGGGTAAGTTTCTGGAAGCACTTAACAAAAAATACGAGCAAGCCATTGCTAAGGGCGCACGATAAACGTTACTGGGTTTAAGCGATCTGCTCGCCCGATGCCCAGACGCCTTTCACAGTCATTGATTGATCGAGTCGTACCAGATTTGCAACATAAGCAGGCTGAATCTTACCTAGCTGATCGCCCATGCCAATGATTTCGGCCGGAATTACCGATGCCATTCGTAGCGCACTAGTGAGTGGAATTTCTGCTTGTTCAACCGCAATCTTCACACAGTCGATCAGGGTGATGGCCGAACCTGCCAGATTGCCTTCGTCGTTTACATATCGACCTGGCCCGTTTGTATCCGCTTCGAAATGGACAACAAACTGCCCTAGCTCGAACGTAGGCCGGGGCGGATTGGCGAACAGCGCATCAGAAATCAAAAATAATCGCTCTCCGAGCAGTCGATAGGCGATGCGTATAGTTGTTGGATTACAATGATAACTATCGGCAATAATGCTGGCCCGAACAGTCGGATGATCGAAGACAGCCCCAACCACGCCCGGTTCACGACTCTCGAAAGCACGCATGGCATTGTAGAGATGGGTTGCCAACGGGATGCCTTCGTCGAAGGCCGTAGTCGCCTGCTGATATGTAGCATTGCTATGACCGAGTGAAAGGAGCGTACTGGTGTGCTTTAGTTTTTTAATGGTATTCAGTTGATCGGGCGTCAGAATTTCGGGAGCTAATGTCAGGATACGAATAACATCGGCATTAGTGCCAAACAGCGTCTCCAACTCGCCTTCGGCTGGCGTCCGAACGTAGGCCATGCTATGCGCACCACGCTTGATAGGATTGAAATACGGCCCTTCGATGTGAATGCCCGGCACGCCAAAGGGGTTTTCTTCCCGAACAACTTGCACGGCCGCCATCGACTGTTGCATAATATCGAGCGACGTTGAATGGATTGTCGGTAGGAGGGTAGTTGTACCGTTTTGAGCGTGAGAATTGTAAATATGACGCACTGTTTCGGGCGTCGGCTGATCGTTCAAAAATAAATGTGAACCGCCGTAAAGCTGTAAATCTACCAGACCCGGAATAAGGTAATCGCCGTTGAGATCAATGATTGTAGCATCCTGGTCATCAATACTGGTTGTGGCCGTTGACGTAATTTTGTCAATGCGACCGTTAACCACAAATACAGATGTGCCGGGTAACCAGTCTGTTCCGGTAAATACATGGGCATTTTTAAAATGATATGTCATACTAGTTGGTGTAGAATTCTGGTTGAATTCCTTGATAAGTTTCTCGTGTTGTTCTCGACAGGATTATCAGATTTGCTGATTAATCGTCTAGTAAATCTGATAATCCTGCCGAGAAAAGATATCTTCTTCTTATAGCCTAACTCAAATGATGGCCGGAATGTAGTAGGATTTTCGTTTTTTTGCGAACTATTTCGTTTCAGTACCAACCTGTTTATCTCTTGAACGCTGTTCGTCTAATTCCCTCCACTACCGTAACGCAGTCCATTCTGGATAATGCCAGTTCAGACCGGAATCATCCCGTTCGGGACCATTCAGTCGGGGCCACTATTCCACTGGCTTCGTCGAAGAGTGAAAGCAATCGCGCGTTAATCATCGACGCGTTAACTGGATTTCGTTGCGATTTGCAAAATCTCTCGACCGCCCGTGATACGCAGACAATGATTCGACTACTAAAATCGGATGACCTTACGGCCGATGTTTTGGACGCTGGCACGACGATGCGGTTCCTGACGGCTTATTTCACCGTAACGGGTCAGAAAAAAACCATGACGGGCACACCGCGTATGTGCGAGCGACCCATTGGTATTTTGGTTGATGCCTTACGTACACTCGGCGCCGATATTACGTATCTCAAAAAAGACGGTTATCCGCCCCTCCAAATCAATGGCTTCTCGCCCTCAACCGAATCGACGAATCGACTGAGCATTCGGGGGGATGTGAGTAGCCAATATATTTCGGCACTGGTCATGATTGCCCCGTTGTTACCCAATGGGTTGACACTGGAACTGACCGGAGCTATTGGCTCCCGGCCTTACATCGACATGACGCTCGAACAAATGCGGTATTTTGGCGCCGATGTTCAAGCCGATTGGGACACAAAGACAATTACAGTAGCGCCCAAGCCCTACACTCCCAAACCCTATGCCATTGAGTCCGACTGGTCGGGAGCGAGTTACTGGTATAGCGTGGCTGCTTTGGCTAAAGACCAGCCTACGGAGCCGTTCAATACTGAAATTACATTGCTGGGGTTGAAAGCCAAATCGTTACAGGGCGACAGCGCCATTGTCGACATCATGCGGTCGTTGGGCGTTGAGAGTACGTTTACCGATTCGGGTGTGCTTCTGACCAAACGACCAACCGAGGCAACGCTGGCGTGGGATTTTACTGACTGCCCCGACTTGGCCCAAACCGTAGCTGTTTGTGCAGCTATGCAAGGAGTTGTACTTAGATTGACGGGAGTCGAAAGCCTGAAAATAAAAGAAACAGACCGTATAGCAGCATTGCAGGCTGAATTGCAGAAAATTGGTGCCGAACTGGTCGAGATTGAGCCAAACCATTTATACGAAGTTCACAAACTGGCAAAAACTCCCCCGGCTCCGGCAACCATCGCCACCTACGATGATCATCGGATGGCGATGGCGTTTGCTCCGGTATCGATGCAGCAGGAAATTATTATTGATGAACCCGGCGTAGTGGCCAAGTCATATCCTTCGTTCTGGGATGATATGGCGCGGGTAGTTACCGTAGAATTTATACAAGAAGAAACAAAAGCTAGTCGTTAATTTGTGGTGGTGTCGGTTTTGAGAAACCGACATGCTGGGTTTTAAGAAACCTCGCGAGTCAGCTTTAAGAACCTGACTCCACAATAGAGACAGCACAATGACTGACGAAATCCTGACCTTGAAACAAAAAAAACCATGACGCATCGGGAACAATTTGAACAGCAGGGATATCTTATTGTCCGCAGTGTTTTTACGCCCGAAGAAGTGGCCGGGTTGCGGCAGTCAGCCTATGAGCATCGTGATCAGCAACAGCAACGTGGTCTGGTGGCGCAAGTCAAGCAGGCGGCATCCGTAAAAGGTGACCTACTAAGTAAAGATGGCTTGGGCTGGGTAATTTATGACCCGCGTATTGTGTCTATTGCTACCGAAATTCTGGGTAATACCCCCGTTTATTTCTCTGATAGTACGTATCAAATCGGAACTGGCCTGCGGGGTTTCCACCGCGATAATATCGACCGTCAACAGTTTGGCCAGGGTGCTGATTGGGACGGAACTTACCCACTAATTCGCTTCGGCATTTATCTACAGGATCACGATACCTACAGCGGAGGAATTCGCTTTAAGGCTGGTAGCCACCAGGCCGCCGACGGTGCCGACGTGTTTGCCGACACCCGTGCGGGCGACATTGTGGTTTGGAACATGCGGACGCTCCACAGCGGCAACGCTCGCAGAATGAAGGTACTGACGAATTTACCGCTGCATGTCGGCTTAGAGAATCGCCTGCCCGATTTCCTGTTTCGCGAACAACAGGGGGAACGAATTTCCTTGTTTTTTAGCTACGGTTTAGAAGGCAAACACCTGGATCGCTATCTGGAGCAGCACGTTCAGAAACGAGCCGATGTGCAAGAAAATATACGGCTATCCCATTATTCGCCCGAAACACTTACAAGAGCCGAGCAGAATAAGGTAAAAGTGCTGGATGTGAAGAAATTATTGTAAGAAGTAGATCTACGCTATGGGGATTTTTTCTTCGTAGTGTCCACCCATGCCAATATAAATAACCCGCTTATTGACGCCTGTTAAAATAGCATCGTAAAAGCGGACACCGGCCTGCGCTATTCCATTCATGAAGGCCGGAAAATCTGTTTTGCCTTCCTGATTGTCACGAATAACCTTGATCGTGCCATCCTGATCGAAGGCAATACCAATAGCACGGGGATCCATTATGTTGGTATGCAAAAGTGTTTCTCCGTCGGCTAATCTATATAACATAATACCAGACGATACCTCAACAGTATAGGACTGCACACCGGCATCAACGAGTTTTTGGGCTAAATCGGGGTAGTTTTTTGCATTGGTGTACGCTTGCTTGATTAGTTCTTCCTGTGCCATTTTATCGTGTTTTTTATGTCACAAAGATCGGCTGGGAAGGGAAGCCATACTTGTAAAAAATCGTTTTATTCGGCTTTAAATTCTAATGAAGCCTGTTGAAACTCCGATGGCATTATACCTGTGAAAGTTTTGAAGTCTTTGGCAAAATGAGCCTGATCAAAATAGCCCGCTTCTAAACCAATTTCGATAAGCCTGTTGGTTGTCGAAAATAATGTAATGGCCTGTTTCATTCTGACAATAGATGAAAACTTCTTTGGCGAGGTACCAACGACTTTCCGAAAACGCTTTTCGAGTGGACCTTGACTAATGCAAAGATTGGTTGCCAGAGTAGTCATTCGAATAGTCCCTTTTGATTGGTAAATCTGCTGAATAGCCAGTGAAACAAGCAGGTCAACTTTAGCTTCCTGAAATCTCGACAATAGAAATTGCTCGACGATTCGAATTCGCTCCCAATCCTTAGTTACTGCGGCTAATTGGTCTTCAATTGCATCAAGTATGGTACGACTTACAAATGTGTCGAGAGGCAAACTTTTTTTGAAGAATTCATTGATTGGCTCTTTAAAAAAAGATGCAGCTCCTGTTTCTTTAAATACGATTAGCACAGACCCAATAGTTGAGGAATTTTTGAAGGTATTAAATCCATTTTGAATTCCTGTAATACCGGATGTAGCTAATGTAGTTTCAGCATTCTTCTCGATGTAAGAGAGCCTTCCCTGATATTGAAAACCCATAACCAGCGATGTGTCTGGCAAGACTCTATAAATCTGCTCATCGTTCGACTCCGAAATGATAAATTCCTTGATGTATGGCTTTAATCTGTCGCAGGGGAGGTACGGTTGAAATTTCATTACACAATTGTCATTACCAGCTAATTAGAAACTAATAGCAGTTCAAATTAAAGCTAGCCAGTATTGCTTAATACGTAGGCTAAAATCCCAATGTTTTACTGGTATTTTCGTTGAGTTTATGCGTCTCGTCTGAATGCGATGAGGAGTCGTATGTGGTGGGTAATGTAATGCGAAACGTTGTGCCTTTGCCAACAACTGAATCTACCTTGATATGGCCTTGATGCAATTCTATAATGCGTTTTGTCAGGGCCAAACCGATGCCGTGGCCATTGATAGTCATCGTTGAATCTGATCGGTAAAAAGGCTCGAAAATATGTGGCATGTCAGCCTCTGGAATACCGTAGCCGTGATCAATAAAAGTCAGTTGTAGCTGTTTCCGTTCAAAGGAAATTCGTACAGACACACGCCCATCAATGGAGTATTTACAGCCATTTTCCATCAGGTTCTGAAAGGCTGTTTGCAATAATGACTCTTCGCCGACGATAACTAATTCCTCTTCCTGATTAGGTAAATTAGTAAAGTCGATGTCAATCTGATAATCAGGTTTTTTGCTGATAATCAAACTTTGAGCCTGCCATAATAACTCATCAATACGCACAGGCTGGTAATTGAGCGTTACAGCGTCAGAACTGGCGCGAGCTAGTTCGAGAAGGCCATTTACGAGCCGAATCATACTTTTAACCTCGTCGAGTAAAGCGTCGAAGGCAATTTCATATTCCTCGGTCGAGCGCGCCTGTAACCGCGTTACCTCAATTTGCCCCATCATTACGGTTAGCGGGGTGCGCAACTCGTGCGACGCGTGCGAAACAAAACTCTTCTGTAAAACAAATGCTTCTTCGAGCCGGATGAGCAAGTCATTAAATGTTCGAGCCAGATCGGCTAACTCGTCACGTTGACGGCCAACGCGTAAGCGTTCGTGGATGTTGGTTGCCGAGATCGCGTTTACCTGCGTAATGAGCTCAGCTACAGGTCTTAGTGCATCGGTGGCAAATAAATAACCGGCTATGCCAACAATGAAAAGACTTAATAGCCAGCCAGAAAATAGTATTTCCCTCAACCGATCCAGTTTACTTAAACCATACCGGTCATTGCCCGATGCGACAATGAATAAAGGCTCACCCCGCGAATTAATATCAAGAACGCCAATAGCTTCAAGGTCGCCTATACGAATGTATTGAGATTGCCGGAGTGTAATTTTATTGAGGAAGTCCGGTGTTACCGGGAAGCGGGATCGCTGATTGCCCTGGTTGTATAAAACCACGCCCTGCTTGTTATAAATCGTTACCTGTTCGTCGGTCATAACGGGCAGGTCGGCCCGGGGAACTTCGCCTACATCTTCGCGTAGGCGAACCGTGGTAAACGCTTTTTCTTCGAGTCTCTGTTGAAATTCCTGCTCCCGAAACTGGTCATAAAGATAATAAACCGAAACGGTGAAGAGTAGCACAATCGAAGCGACCAGCAACACAAACAACAGCGTTAGGCGAGTGCGGATGTTCATTTTTTAAGGACTAATGAGTGGAGTATGAAAAGTTGCTGGCGCAAAAACAAATATACGAGCCAGCAACTCCTCATTCCTACTACCACAAATTATTCTTCCTTCAACATATATCCCATCCCAATTACGGTATGAATAAGTTTGTTTGGAAAGTCCTTATCCACTTTTTTCCGTAGGAAATTCACGTATACATCAATCACATTGGTACCCGTGTCGAAGTGAATATCCCAAACTTTTTCGGCAATATCTACCCGCGATACCACACGGCCCCGATTACGCATTAGGTAATCAAGTAAGCCAAACTCCTTGGCAGTCAGCTCAATGCGTCTATCGCCCCGACGGGCAACTTTTTCATTGAGGTCTAGTTCGAGGTCGGCTACTTTTAGCACATTGGCTTGCATACCGGCATCGCTGCTTCGCTTGGTAAGCGCGCGCAATCGGGCCATCAACTCCCGAAACTCAAAAGGTTTCACCAGATAATCGTCGGCTCCGGCTTCGAAACCTGTCAGTTTATCATCTACAGACCCCATTGCGGTCAACATGAGAACTGGCGTTCGGTTTTTTTCCTGCCGGATAGATTGGACGACATCAAAACCGTTCATTTTAGGCAGATTAATATCCAATACAATTACGTCGTAGAGGTTATTAAGGGCCATATTTCGTCCAACCTGCCCATCGTAGGCAACGTCTACTTCGCAGGATTGCTCCTCCAGACCTTTCTTGACAAACGAGGCCAATTTGGGCTCGTCTTCTACTACCAGAATCTTCATGTCGGCAACATACATAGCTATCGGCTGATTTAAAAACGGCAGAATAAATTATTTTATAAAAAATGGTACACAGCCTAGCGAAAGATGCCGTACTAATGCTGGCGAATGGTCAACGTGGTTGATTCCTTAAAAGTCGTGGTGGTACCTTAAAAGGGATTGAAAATAGGATTAAAAGTGAGTTAAATTAAAGGAGAAAGTACCTATTGACAACCAACAAAAAAGCCGCTCCGAATATCGGGGCGGCTTTCCGCTTCTATCCACACCATTTCAAGACTAACGACCGAGCGGCCGTCAAATCTTGATGTTCAACCTTCCCTTTGTAAAGGATTGTTATGCTAAAGTAAGCAATTTCTTTGTACACACCGAAAAGTATATTTTAATTTCGCTGCGTAAGACAGTGCAAATGTTGCAAGATCTTTTTGAAAAATAACGTGAATTTTTGATTAAAATTATTAAACGTACCTAAAATTAATTAGACCTGACTTTAAATGTCGTCGAATTTCCGCTTATAAAAGGCATAGAAAATAAGTGGGAATATAAATAGTGTTAGCAGGGTGGCTGTAATAAGTCCTCCAATAACAACAATGGCTAATGGTTTGGCAGTTTCGGAACCAATGCCGTGCGAAATAGCGGCCGGTATAAGACCAATGCCAGCCATCATAGCGGTCATAACTACCGGGCGTATACGCGAGATAACCCCCTCTCGAATAGCGTCACTAAGGGGCAGATTATTGCGCAGATTCTTCTTGAAAACAGATATGAGAATTACCCCGTTTTGAATACATATACCGAAGAGCGCGATGAAGCCAATGCCCGCCGAAATACTGAAGTTGACGTGGGTGATAAGCAGTGCTGCAATGCCACCAATAATAGCAAATGGGACGTTGAACAGAACCAGGCCGGCATCTTTTACATTACCGAATAAAACGAAAAGGATAAAGAAAATAGCCAGTAAACTAATAGGAACTACCTGTACTAAACGGGCGGTTGCTCGTTGCTGATTCTCAAAATCGCCTGCCCATTTGACCGTGTAACCTGACGGAAATTTGACATGCGCCTGCACTTTCTGCTGAGCTTCGGCAACCGCACTACCCATATCGCGACCCCGCACCGAAAATTTCACAGCTCCATACCGTTGGTTTGCCTCCCGGAAAATTAGCACCGGTCCGGTTTGGGTATAAACTTTGGCGATTTCTTTAATGGGAATCATGCTGCCATTTTGTGTAGGCACCATTAATTGACTAATCTGTAATTCGCTGGAGCGAAATGGTCGATCGTACCGAATTCGCAGGTCAAATTTCCGTTCGCCTTCGTAAATTTCTGTAGCGGCCTTGCCACCAATAGCCATCTCGATAACAGCCTCTGCATCAGACTTGTTGACTCCGTAAACGGCCAGCTTGCGGTCGTCGAGTTCAATACGCATTTCGGGTTGGCCCGTCGTTCGTATAACGCCGAGATCGGCGATGCCCTGAACGGTGGCTAATTGGTCCCGAATTTCACCCGCTTTGGTCTCCAGAATCCCCTGATCAGGCCCGTAAATTTTAACCGCAATGGAGCCTTTTACCCCCGACACGGCCTCTTCTACGTTATCCATGATTGGCTGCGAAAATCCAAAATTCACGCCCGGAAAAACACTAAGCTTTTCCTGCATTTTTTCTACCAAAGCTTCTTTGCTAAGGCCGCTTTTCCAATCATCCTGTGGATATATGTCCACCAAAAATTCGATGTTGTAAAAGCCTGTCGGATCAGTACCGTCATTGGGTCGGCCGGTTTGCGAAATAACCCCTTTCACTTCCGGAAACTGCTCGAAAATATGACGCATCTGTACCGTTTGTTTCACCGATTCGGGTAGCGAAATACTCATGGGCATAGTGGCCCGAACATAAATGGAACCTTCGTTCAGTTCGGGTAAAAATTCGGTGCCGAGGAGTGAGAAGCCCGATAGGCCAACCACCACGAGCGCAGCGGTTAATAAGATACTGATTTTTTTGTGCGCAAATGTAAAATTGAATGTCTTCGTAGAGTATTTGGTTACGAAGTTGACAAACGGATTGTGCTTCTCCCGAACATTTTTCTTGAGCAAAATACTAGCCAGTACCGGCACAAGTGTCAGCGTGAAAATCAGCGCACCAAGCAGAGCAAAACCGAGTGTCCAGGCTAAGGGCGAGAACATTTTGCCTTCCACTTTCTGGAATGAGAAAATTGGGACCAGACAGGTAATAATAATGAGTTTGGAGAAGAAAATCGCCTTTCCCATTTCGGTCCCCGTTTTGCGCAGAATACCCAATTTGGCTAGCTTGTTGAACTTCGCCATGCCCTGTTGGTGAGCCAGTTCATCGAGCGTTACGAAAATCCCCTCGACCATAACAACGGCACCGTCTACGATAATACCGAAGTCAATAGCGCCCATCGACAGCAAATTGGCCGACATTCCTTTGAGCCGCAGACAGATGAACGCAAACAATAAGGCCAGCGGAATTACAATCGACACGGTGACTGTCGTTCGCCAGTCGGCCATGAAAATAAACACGATAACCGTTACGAATATGATACCTTCGATGAGGTTATGCGTAACGGTATGCGTGGAAAAATTAATGAGCGTTTCGCGGTTATAGAAGGTATTTATCTCAACGTCGCTGGGCAAAATGCTCGTGTTCAGTTCGTTGATTTTGTCCTTCACCCGTTCAATTACTTCGCTCGGATTTTCGCCCTTGCGCATAACTATAATACACTCCACCACATCATCTTTCTTATTGCGTCCAGCCTGCCCAAGCCGGGGTAAGGCCGATTCAGAAACCTGCGCTACGTTGTGTACCGTGATGGGCGTTCCTTTAATATTCTTGACAATGATATTCTGAATGTCCTGCTGATTTTTCAGCAAGCCAATACCGCGTACAACGTAGGCTTCCGAATTTTTTTCGATCACATCACCACCCACATTGACGTTGGCGTTGGCCACAGCCTGGTACAATTGTAGCGGTGTAATGTTGTAGTCCATCAGTCGGCGGGGATCCACCGAAATTTCATAGGTTTTAACTTCACCCCCGAAACTAACCACATCGGCCACACCCGGCACGCTCTTCAACTGGCGATCAATGACCCAATCCTGCAGCGTTTTCAGCTCGCGGGCGGTGCGAGTTGGCGATTGAAGTGTATAGCGGAAAATCTCGCCTGTTGGGCCGTAAGGTGGTTGTATGTCAGGTTTAATTCCCTCAGGTAGCTCAACGCCATTAAGAAGATTATTCACCTGCTGGCGAGCGAATATGTCATCGACGCCATCGTCGAACAAAACCTTTACAACCGACAATCCAAAAATTGATGTCGACCGGATATCCGTACGTTTCTGAACCGAATTCAGGCCGATTTCGATGGGAATAGTTACGAATTTTTCGATCTCCTCCGCCGATCGCCCCGGCCACTGCGTGATGAGGGTAATCTGCGTATTGGTGACATCGGGAAAGGCTTCGATCGGAGTATTTTGATAACTAATTACTCCCGCTACAACGGACAGCGCCGTCAGGAAAAAAATGAAAAATTTGTTCTTCAGTGAGAAGGATAGAATACTCTTGATGAATTTGTTCATACCGGTTACGGCGCACGACTTTTAGGTGTACAAAAGTGCTGGCTCGAACTTAAATTGAGCTTAACCTGCGGTTAAAAGTGAGTTAAAACATTCAGAAAGGCACTTTTTTGAAATATAGTGCGATTGAATAGACGTAATCAGAATTAATTTTTATGATTGTTAATTCATCTAATGCGTTAAATAGGAGTATTTACCTTATTTGTAGTTTTTAATTGATTCGAAAGCATGATGTCCGAAATACAATCAAATTTTGGTTTTGCCGGAAGTAAAGAAGAATCCGCTGTAATTGACGAACCCATCAATCCGCTGCCAAGAGCGGTTTTACGCCACAACACGCACTGGCTACTCGATGGCGAGTGGCAGTTTGCTCTCGATGCCAACGATTCCGGTCTGCGCGATAGTTGGTTTCTGGGTCACCAATACGAAGCAACTGCCCAATGGCCCGGCTCCATAGAAGCACATATGGCGAAGGCGAAGGGACAGCCCAACCCTGTGGTCTGGCAGGACAAAGTGATTGCCTGGTATGAGCGTGAGTTTGACCTGCCTGAGCGCAGCGAGTCTAATTCCCGATCCATAATTCAACTAACATTTGGTGCCTGTGGGTACGAAACCCGGGTATGGCTCAATGGTCATCTACTCAGCACTATAGAAGGTGAGGACATTCACTATGGTGAATATACGTCTTTCTCCTACGAATTGGCCGATGAATACCTGCGTCCCGTTAACCGATTAACGGTTCGTATTGCCGACACAATGGATGCCGAAACAACACGTGGTAAACAGGAGTCGCACGTTTACAAGCGAGGTGGCATCTGGTATCAGACCTACACAGGTGCCGTGCGCTCGGTATGGCTTGAAACGGTTGAGCGGAACCGATTGAGATCGCGGGTAGGCGTGGCCAGCACGATTGAAGATTATCTCATGCGGTTTACGCTGACAACGCGCATTCATGATCCCGGCAATTACGTTTTGAGAATTCAGGTGTTTGAGCGAAAAGCGCCCGAATCGGCGCCCCCACTAGCCACGTCTGATTTTCCGTTGCGTTTGGCCGCCGGGCAGAAGCAACAGCGAGTCACGCTCGAAGTGCCGGGTGCAGAGCTTTGGTCACCCGAAACGCCGGTTCGGTATCGGCTTGTTGCTCAGCTTATTGACGCTGAAGGACGTGTGGCCCAAATCGAAACGGAGTTTGGATTGCGTAAGATTGAAGCGCGTGGACGGTATGTTTATCTCAACAACAAGCCTGTTTATCTCGACGGTATTTTGTATCAGCCGGGTACCGCTACCTACGAAGAAATGAAGCGGCATATGCAGTCGATGAAAGAGCTGGGTTGCAATTTAGTGCGCGTTCATATTGCTGGTATTGACCCTCGTATTTATAATCTGGCCGACAAATTGGGATTGTTGCTTTGGGTTGAAGTCCCCAGCCCGCATAGTTCTACGGCCCGGAGCCGCCATAATCACCAGGCCGAATTACTACGAATGCTGGCGCTGATTGGCACGCACCCATCCGTCATAGTCTGGAGTCTTTACAACGAAGACTGGGGCGCTCAGGACATTGCCACCAACCCCGACACGCGTGAGTACATTATGAACATGTACCATTTTATGCAACTGGCCTATCCGCAGTTTCTGGTCGTGGACAACGATGGCTGGCAACATGTTTCGTATGAAGGAAGGCTAAAGTCCGATTTGCTAACCGCCCATTTATACACGCCTGACCTGACGCGCTGGCAATCGCTTCTCGACCGGCTGGTTGCCGGTGATCTGGACACCGTGGCTGCGTTTCCATTGGTGGTTGGTGATCCATTTTTCTACCGGCGGCAGGTGCCCCTAATTGTTAGCGAGTGGGGCGGATTTGGCTTTGCGAACTATGGTGGCCCGCAGGAATCCGAAGACCGCGCCGAACGCATTCACCTGTTTAAACAGGAGATGCGGAAACGGTCTATCGCGGGTGATGTCTATACGCAAGCGACAAATATTGAAGATGAACGCAATGGCCTGATTGATCCACAAACCGGCGCGTTAACGGTGCCTGCCGGTCTGCTGGCATCGGGCGGCTATATTGATGTATCTCGACCGCCATTGTAAGCAGTTGAGTAGAAATTTAAACTAGCTTATACATCTCCATAATATGACCCCGATGGGGTCACATGTTTATAGAAAATTAGACTCTTCTATAAACATGTGACCCCATCGGGGTCATATTATGGACACAAATGATCTAGGTTAAATCTGCATGATTACTGATTATTGGTCAGCAAAGGGCAATTCTGTAAGGCTCA
>CAXVWN010000035.1:0-16110 GCA_964263725.1 Spirosoma sp. | reverse complement strand
CGGGCCGTTTTGACCGTCAGATTAGCATTGACAAACCAGATATTATTGGTCGGGAAGCAATTTTCCGGGTGCATTTGAAACCAATCAAATTGTCGCCCGATGTTGACCCCAAGCAATTAGCTGCCCAGACACCAGGATTTGCTGGCGCTGAGATTGCAAACGTATGTAACGAAGCTGCTCTTATTGCTGCCCGTAGCGACAAGGAAGCCGTTGATATGAAAGACTTTCAGGATGCGATGGATCGTGTAATTGGTGGTCTGGAGAAGAAAAATAAAATCATCTCACCGGAAGAGAAAGAAATCGTAGCTTATCATGAAGCTGGCCACGCTGTGGCAGGTTGGTATCTCGAACATGCTGATCCGCTCGTAAAAGTAACGATTGTGCCTCGTGGTGTTGCTGCTCTTGGTTATGCACAGTATTTGCCACGTGAGCAATATCTATATCGTACAGAACAACTCATGGACGAAATGTGCATGTCGTTGGGTGGTCGGGTTGCTGAAGATTTGATTTTTGGTAAAGTCTCGACCGGTGCTCTGAGCGATTTAGAGCGCATTACCAAGTTGGCTTACAGCATGGTAACCATGTATGGCATGAACGACAAAATAGGTAATGTGTCATTCTATGACTCAAAACAGTCGGACTATAACTTCAATAAGCCTTACTCGGAAGAGACGGCTAAACACATTGACGAAGAAGTCCGTAAGATTGTTAGCCTAGCGTATGATCGGACAAAAGACCTTTTAACAGAACACCGTGATGCATTAGAAATTCTGGCGAAAGAATTGCTTTCAAAAGAAATTCTGTATCAAAACGATCTGGTACGCCTAATCGGTAAACGTCCTTTCGAGCGTGAAACGGTATATGAAGCGTATAAGAATAGAGGTGTAGCTGAAGAGGTTAAAGAAGAGATCGGTAAGGAATCTAAACCTGCCGAAACCGAGCCTGAATCGTTACCAATCTAATATAAATCATTTGTATCAAAAAGGGAATTCCTGCGTAGGAATTCCCTTTTTGCTTTTACTTCTTTCCTAACTCAATCACTTGCATATCCAGAATTCGACCCGCATCTAGTGAGAAACGAACGGCGGTTCGCATAACATGGAAACCCGTTTTTCCAGCTGCGCCGGGATTCACAAATAAAAGATTGTTCGTAGCTGGGTCGCGCAGGACTTTAAGAATATGTGAGTGACCACAGACGAATAAATCAGGCGGATTTGCTTTTAGGATTGGCCTCGTCGTCGGGTTATACTTAGGTGGTGTTCCACCAATATGGGTCATCCAGATGTCTAGTCCTTCGAGAGTGAAGCGCTGATTGGCAGGCAAATCACTGCTTTCTTGGTCAATATTGCCGGATACGATTCGCAACGGGCGGAAATTCCGTAATTGTTCGGCAACCACTAATGCTCCAACATCACCCGCATGCCAGATTTCATCGCAGGCGTCAAAATGATTGAAAATTTGAGGATCAAGGTAACTATGTGTATCGGATAATAAGCCAATTCGAGTCATAAACTGTATTCTGGATGGCCACATCCAGACGTAAAATTGACGTTCGCATAGCCGGGCGTGGCCTTCCGGATTATGGTTTATGCCGACAAAATTAACGCTTTCATCTCGCTACGAATCTTCTTTTTGTCAATTTTACCAACGCTTGTCTTGGGAATTTCCGGCACAAATAGAATTCGGTCGGGTACGTACCACTTGTGCAATTCGCCCCGCTCTACTTTTGCTTGCAAGTAAGCTTTTATACCATCAGCAGTTAGCGAATAACCCGGTTTTTGTATGATAAGCGCATGCGGACGTTCTCCCCAGCGATCGTCGGGTAGACCAATAACGGCTGATTCGGCTACACCGTCAATTTGTGACAGTGCGTCTTCCATATCCAGCGATGACACCCATTCACCACCCGTTTTGATCACGTCTTTTGTTCGGTCGGCAATGATAACCCAATGGTCGGGTGTAATACTGGCTACGTCGCCTGTGTGGAGCCAGCCGCCTTTCCATAGATCAGTTCCCCGTTCGGAGTCTTCATAATACCCCTGCGTAAGCCAGGGACCACGCGCCACAATCTCGCCTAATGAATGGCCATCATGCGGAACAAAATGGCCATTGTCGTCCATCAGGCGCATCTCAACAAAAGGCGAAATGCGTCCGGCTCGCGTACGTAAGTCAATCTGCTCTTCTGGCGATAGTGTTTGTTCCTGTTCATTGAGGTATCCAACAGCCAGAACCGGCGCTGTTTCTGACATACCGTACCCCGACATTACGGTGATGCCCAATTCTGTAGCTGCTTTGGCCAGTCCTTTGGTAAGGGCTGAGCCGCCGATCAAAACCTTCCAACGACTCAGATTCTGGCGAAACGTCTGAGCTGCCGGACTCCTAACGAGCATATTGAGAATAGTTGGTACACAGTGTGACAAGGTAACTCCTTCTTTGATAAGGAGTTTGAGCAAGAGTTCGGGTTCATAACGACCCGGATATACCTGCTTTGCCGACATCATAGTTGCCAGGAATGGAAAACCCCAGGCATGCACATGAAACATGGGCGTAATGGGCATGTACACATCCGATGAGCCTTTGAAAGGCATTGCTTCGTAGCCGATGATGTACGTTAATAAACCCATCGTATGCATGAACAACTGGCGGTGGGAAAAGTAAACGCCCTTCGGATTGCCGGTGGTACCAGTCGTGTAAAAACTTGTCGCCCAAGTGTTTTCGTCAAAATCCGGGAAGTCGTACTGGTCGGATGCGCTGTTTAACAAGGCTTCATATTCACCCGAAAATCCATCCGGTATCTTGTCAAGGGTACTAATCTCAGCTGTGCCCGTATAAACTTTGTCACTCAAGACGACGTATTTTTCAACCGTTGTAAGCTGGTCTTTGATAGCCGTTAGAATTGGTAGAAAATCTTCATGAATCAGGACAACCTTATCCTTAGCATGATTCATCGTGTACAAAATCTGCGAAGGCGGTAGCCGAACATTGACCGTATGCAAGATGGCCCCAACACTGGTAACGCCAAAAAAACATTCGAGATAGCGATGACTATCCCAGTCTAATACAGCCACTGTATCGCCCGGCTTAACGTCCAAATTTGCCAACACATTAGCCAACTGCCGGACACGCTGGTTGAACTGAATATAATTCATCCTAAATAAATCCCGGTAAACAATTTCGCGCTGAGGTTCGTACTTGAGCGACTGCGCTAACAAATGTTTTATGAGCATAGGCGGCTCATGCGCTTCAGCGGTGCGGGGAATAAGTTTAGTCTGAATCATAGTTACCTGACTGTATTTACTGGATAACGGATAAATCGAAGGTAGAATTGAATAATGGAAAGAAAAAATGGTAATCAATAAAAAAGCCCGACGCCTGATCAATCAGGTGTCGGGCTTTAAATATTTGTGTAATTGGCTACCTTTTAGCCCCTCTCCTTATTTCAAGGGGAGGGGTTGGGTAAGGGTAAATGTCGAGGAGTTACTTTATGTATCGGAAATCCTCTCCGCCTTTCAAGGCCAGAAGTGTTTCGTACATGAGCTTAATAACGTTCTGAACATCGTCCATGTGAACGGTCTCGACTGTTGTGTGCATGTACTTGAGTGGTAGCGAAATCAAGGCCGAGGCAATGCCTTCAGTAGCGTAGGCGAATCCATCCGTATCGGTGCCCGTCGAGCGGCTCACAGCCTGACGTTGGAACGCAATATTTTGCTGTTCGGCCACGCCAATCATAAAATCGAGCACGTTGTTTTGTACGGCTGGACCGTAACACAACACGGGGCCGTCGCCACATTTAAGGTCGCCCTGTTCTTTTTTGTCGTACTTCGGCGACTGCGTATCATGCGTAACATCAGTGCAAATTGCTAGATCAGGGCGGAGCCGCCGGGCTATCATTTCGGCACCGCGAAGGCCAATTTCTTCCTGTACAGCATTGACAACATACAGCGTAAACGGCAGCGTTACGTTATTTTCCTTTAGCAAACGGGCTACCTCGGCGATCATAAAACCGCCCATACGGTTGTCTAACGCCCGTCCAACGAAATAGCGACTATTCAATTCCATCAGACCATCGACGAACGTGCAAACCGTTCCGACGTGAATTTCCATATCCAGCACTTCCTGCTTGTTGGCTGCACCGACGTCGATAAACAGGTCCGTTACTTTCGGGGCTGTGTCTTTCGATAACTCGCGAACGTGAATGGCGGGCCAGCCAAAAACACCAATTATAACGCCTTTTTTAGTATGCAGATTTACCCGCATCGAAGGCGCAATGAGCGCATCAGACCCACCATTTCGCCGAACAAAAATGTAGCCATCATCGGAAATATAATTGACGAACCACGAAATCTCGTCGGAATGGGCTTCGATAACAACTTTATAGCCTTTGCCCGGCCCGATCACACCAACGGCGGTGCCATAGGTATCGACAATATATTCATCGGTGTAGGGTTTGAGATAGTCTAACCAAATCTGCTGCCCCGACGATTCAAAGCCGGTAGGGGAGGCATTGTTAAGGTATTTGTACAGGAAACTTTTACTTTGTTCGTTCATTGGATGCTAAAAAACGGGTCTAAAAATTCTTTTAACGGTTTAAGGGGCGGGTGGTTTGGATTGAGATTCCGGTGTTGCAACGGGTAATTTAGCAAAAATCAAAACCCAATCCGTTCGCGGGTTTGCTCAACGCCCATTGAGCGCAGCACTTCCATTGCAATGCGATCATCATATTTACGTTTCCAATAATCCGCTTCCAGGCGCAGTTTGTCTAGCTCGAATTGTTGTTTCTCCACCATTAGGCGAAGAGTTTCGAGTTCGTGGTTGACAAGTTCGTCGGACTTAAATTCGACAACTTGCGCCGAAATAGCTTCGTCGGTGAGTAGCGTTATGGGTGATACCGCTAAAACGTTCGCAATTTGGGTTAGCCGGGAAAGGGTTAAATCGGTTTTTCCGCGTTCAATGTCACCATAGGCTGTCGTGGACAGATTGAGTAAATCGGCCATGTTTTCCTGTGACAAACCGCGTTGTAGCCGTTGTAAACGTATTTTTTCTGCCGGACCACGATTGATGATGGTGCTCATATCAAGTAACAACGATAAAATCTAAACCAAAACTGACAGGGTTTTTCGGAATGATAACGCAATTTTGTAACGAAACAATTCTCGAACTTACACCAACTGTTATTGGTTTTCAAATTAAGAAGTAAACCCCATTATGAATTACGAAAAAGAATTCCGCAATTTCGCCGTGCATCACATGGGTCTCAATGGCCTGGCCGTGGACGGTTATGTGAAACACACCATCGAAAATCAGGCAGTTGAAAACCATAAGGTTGAAAACATGACCCGTTCGGTCATTGAAGAACGCCCAATGAATTTCCGTGAAGTAGATGTGTTCTCACGGCTTATGGCTGACCGTATTATCTTTATGGGCTTGCCTGTTGATGATAACATCGCTAACATTATTGTAGCGCAGTTACTCTTTCTGGAATCGGCTGATCCTAAGAAAGATATATTGATGTACCTCAATAGTCCGGGTGGTTCAGTTTATGCTGGTTTGGGCATCTACGACACCATGCAATATGTGCGCCCTGATGTAGCTACGGTTTGTACGAGCCTTGCTGCTTCGATGGGGGCTGTGTTGCTGGCCGGTGGTGCTGCCGGAAAACGCTCGGCCTTACCGCATGCACGTGTTATGATTCACCAGCCATCGGGTGGTGCGCAGGGAACGTCGAAAGATATGCAGGTGACGATGAAAGAAATGCTCGAATTAGAGAAAGATCTGTACCGTATTCTGGCTAGTCACTCAGGCCGTACGTACGAGGAAATCGAGCAAGCGTCTGACCGCGACAAATGGTTTAGAGCCGAAGAAGCGAAAGAATATGGTTTGATTGACGAAGTACTACGTCGGGAAAAATAGTTCTGGCATCTGCTACGACACTACTTTAGGGAAACGCGGGAGTTATGTTCGATAGCTTCCGCGTTTTTACAGACTAATATCCAGCTAATTGGTATATGGCTAAGAAAGGGCTCAGATGAAGGACGGACACCTATTCTAGTTGGTCGTTTGATGACCAATTAATAACTTTGCTAATATCCAACGGCTCAGGCTCGCCTGAGTCGTTTTTTTTATCGAAATTAGCTCAACGAAGTCTTTAAAAGAACAGCTTAACAAACTTGGCTAACGGACGTGTTCACGTTTGAGTTAGCTAATAAACCCCAGCCCCTTTACACTGCAACCGTTCATGCCACAAATCAGTTGCTCGTTCTGTGGACGACGCAAAAACGAAGTGATGATGCTACTGTCGGGTATCGACGCGCACATCTGTAATCACTGCATCGAGCAGGGCCATCAAGTGGTATTGGAAGAAATGCGCCCCAAACGCACCGAACCAACCGAGGTGAATATAAACCTTATCAAACCGGTTGATATGAAAAAACATCTTGATCAATACGTTGTTGGTCAGGATGATGCCAAGAAATCCATCACGGTTGCCGTTTATAACCACTACAAACGGTTGATGCAGCCAAACACCAATGATGACGTAACGATTGAAAAATCGAATATCATCATGGTTGGTGAAACGGGTACTGGTAAAACGTATCTTGCTCGCTCGATAGCCAAAATCCTAGAAGTGCCCTTCTGCATTGCCGATGCAACGGTTATTACCGAAGCCGGTTATGTGGGTGAAGATGTCGAAACGATTCTGACGCGCTTGTTGCAGGCTGCTGACTACAATGTCGAAGCGGCCGAACGAGGTATTGTCTATATTGATGAGATTGATAAAATCGCCCGTAAGTCCGACAATCCGAGCATCACCCGCGATGTAAGTGGCGAAGGTGTTCAGCAGGCACTACTGAAATTATTGGAAGGATCGGTTGTGAATGTACCTCCCCAGGGCGGCCGTAAACACCCCGACCAGCGCCTGATTTCGATCAATACCGAAAATATTCTGTTTATCTGTGGGGGTGCTTTCGATGGTATTGAGCGGCACATTACCAAACGAATTAATACCCGGCCAATGGGTTTTACGGGCAACCGACCACTGAATGAAACCTTCGAGCGGGGCCATTTGATGCGTTATATTTCGGCTCTTGATCTGAAATCGTTCGGCTTGATTCCTGAACTTATCGGACGTTTACCCGTATTGACGCACCTCGAACCGCTTGATCGTACAGCCTTGATGCAAATTTTAACAGAGCCAAAAAATGCCATCATGAAACAGTACGATAAGCTTTTCAAGATGGAGGGTATTACTCTTCATTGGGACCCCAGTGCTTTGAACTACATTGTTGATCAGGCGTTGCAATACGGACTTGGTGCACGAGGGTTGCGCTCAATCTGCGAGTCGATTATTACGGATGCCATGTTTGAGATGCCTTCGCAAACGGCTATTAAGGAGCTGACTGTCAGCTTGGAATATGCCCGCGAAAAATTTGGAAAATCTGCAACTCATCAATTTCGTTCAGTAGCCTGAAAGCTTACCGATACGTCATAAAAAACGCGCCCTACTTAAAACTTAAGTAGGGCGCGTTTTTTATGACGTATCGGTAAAGACTGTGTATTGACAAATAAATGATTAATTATATTTTTAGAATTTCCTCATTTTAATGAGATCAGGTGAATTATTTTAAACAATATTCCAACAAATGCACAAAGTTGTGGTTGATGAGAATGTTAACTCAATCGTTCACTTTTAAAACAAAACACTATGCGTATGTTCTCCAAACACATTTTTGCAGCGCTTTTAGGTGCGGCTATTTTTTCTTCATGCAGCCGTCCGGTGGCGTATTTCCAACCTAGTGCTCGTGAACATTTCGCAACGGCACCAACTATATCCACGCCCGTAGTTTCCTCAGTGAACACTGCTCCTGTGGTTGCAGAGGCAACTGCTCCCGTGGCCGTAGCAACTCCTGCCGAACAGGTCGCACAAACGACTACAGCGCTGAATCAAATGGATGCAATGGTACGCAATGACAGTAAATTGAGCGCCGACAAGACGGTTCAGAAACGTTTGAATCGGATTCGGACATTGCTGGCTTCGACCTCGGCCAAAGCATCTCTAACACCTACCGAAGTTAGCGCTCCTAAAAAAATGAACCTGATGGAGCGGTTGATGCTAAAGAAAATGAATAAGAAAATCAGCAAGCAATTGGCTCCTGCTAACCCGAATCAAACGATGTCCAGTCAGGGTACGCTGGCAGCGGGTGCCGTACTGGTTATTATTGGTCTATTGTTATTAGTCCTAACGTCTGGAACGGCTGCAACTGTTGGTCTTGTTGCGATTCTGGTTGGCGCAGTAATTCTATTGGTTGGGCTATTGTAATATTCGCGGCTCTCAGCATATAAATCCCCGCTAGCTGAACTTAAATTTTGGCTGGCGGGGATTTTAGTATACTTTGGGGTGCAGATACACTAATTTGTGTCTATTTTTTTTATTAATGTCCCAACAAATACATAATGTTGTAGTTGTTGAGGATGATATCTAAATCGTTCATTTAAAACCACGCGCTATGAGCCCGTTCTCTAAACACCTTTTGGCAGTTCTTTTAGGCACTGTCGTTCTTTCATCATGTAGCCGCCAGGTGGCTTATTTTCAGCCGAGTGCCCGTGAAAGCTTCAAGTCGACTCAACCCGTAACGGTAGCAGCCGCTACGCCTGTTGAGGCAGTACAGGCTACTGAAACAGCTCAGCCAGCTGATGTTGCTACTACATCGTCGGCAGTTGTTGCCCCGGTTGAGCAACAACTGGCTCAGACGAAACAGGCAATGAACGAAGTAGATGCCTATGTACGTAACGACAACAAACTGGCTTCCAATAAAAAACTGGCCAAACGCATGGTGCGGTTAAATGAATTGTTAGCAACGACTAGTGCCAAAGCAGCCGTGTCAACGAATGCCGCTTCTGCTAAGAAAATGTCGTTGATGGAACGTACAATGCTGAAGAAAATTGACAAAAAAATCAAGAACCACGTTGCTCCCGACAAGACTCAGGCAATGAGTAGTAATGTTCGACTTGGTGTTATTATAGGCATCATTGGCTTACTATTGCTCATTCTGGGTGGTGGTAGCGTATTAGGTGTTATTGGTGCTATTGGCCTTATCGTTGGCTTAGTATTGATTCTGCTTGGTGTTATCAACAACTCATAGTATACATGAATCAATCCCCATCAATTGGGCTTATTCATGGTCACGGCGTAGATGCTTCCATTTGGGATGGCGTCTACGCCGATTTGACGTTGGATAATTCGGTTCTGAAACCTGATTTTTCCCGGCTTACGAACCTTACGACTATTGAGGAGTATGCCGATGAATTGTATGATCGATTACAGGCGGCTAAGATCGAAAAAGCCGTGCTCATTGGTCATTCTATGGGCGGATATATCGTTCTTGCCTTTGCGGAGCAGCATCCGGAAATGGTTCAGGCATTGGTTCTTTATCACTCTACTGCCACAGCCGATGACGAAAATAAACGCCAGGCGCGTCGGCAAGCTATCGACGGATTACAAACGCAGGGATCTGCGCCATTTATTCAGAAGCAAATCCCCAAGATGGTAGCCTCTACATATCCGCCCGAAAAAACACAGGCGTTAGTGGAGCGCTATCAGGATTTGCCTGCCGATGCGCTTATTTCCGGCATGAAAGCCATGGTAGATCGGCCTGACCGAACGGATATTTTACGAAATGCATTGTATCCTGTTCTCTTGGTATTAGGCCGCGAAGATCAACTGATTCCTTACGACAAAACAGCCCGATTGGCTAGTTTATCCAATCAAATCAGTGTGGCTACGATTGAGCAAGCCGGACACTTGAGCATGGTCGAACAACCCGATGCGTCGATCCAAGCAATTCGGTCTTTTATAAGCCAATTTTAGTTTCCGACGAACCTGTACTAAAGTGAAGGGAACTGATTCGGTTCCCTTTTTGTGTTTTAAGTCCTTTTTAAACTGATTATCCGTAAACTTGCACCTCATTTATAATAAGATATTGGATAAATAAACCTGTCCGATTCGTTTATATCGTTAAAAGAATGGCTGAGCTTTTTAATGTTTATCCGCTATACGACATTGAGCCCGTCAAGGCGCATGGTAGCTACCTCTGGGATGTCAATGGTACCCGTTATCTCGACCTCTACGGTGGTCATGCTGTAATTTCGGTTGGTCATACACATCCGCGCTATGTGAAGGCCCTGACGGATCAATTAAATAAAATTTCGTTTTATTCAAATTCGGTTATCATTCCACAGCAACAGGCGTTAGCCGATAGATTAGGGGCTCTTTCTGATCACCCTGATTATGCTTTGTTTCTGTGCAACTCTGGTGCCGAAGCCAACGAAAATGCCTTGAAGTTAGCCTCGTTTCACAACGGCCGGACAAAGGTTGTGGCCTTTACCAAAGCGTTTCATGGGCGTACTGCCGGGGCTGTTGCCGTTACGGATAATCCGGCTATAGTAGCGCCAATAAATTACAATCAGCACGTCACATTTCTGCCTTACAACGACGCTGAAGCGGCACTGGCAGGTATCACCGCCGATACTTGTGCCGTAATTGTTGAAGGTATTCAGGGCGTGGGTGGTATACAAGTCGCCACCGACGAATTTCTGCAAACGCTTCGTAAGCGTTGTGACGAAACCGGCACGATCCTTATTCTGGATGGTGTTCAGTGTGGATATGGGCGGTCGGGTAAGTTTTTCTCCCATCAGTTTAGTGGCATCGAAGCCGATATTATTTCGATGGCCAAAGGAATGGGAAATGGCTTTCCTATCGGCGGTATTCTTATCTCGCCCAAGTTTAAAGCCAGCTACGGGCTACTAGGTACAACATTTGGTGGAAATCATTTGGCTTGCACGGCTGGTATCGCGGTGTTGGACATCATGAAAGACGAGGGGCTGATGGAAAACGCCACGCGTATGGGCACTTACTTCATGGACGGTATTCGGCAGATTGGCGGTTATAAAGAACTCCGTGGCCGTGGTCTTATGATTGGTATCGAATATGACTTCCCCGTTGAGACGCTGCGTAAAACGCTGTTGTTTGAACACAAGCAATTTACAGGTGTAGCGGGTAAAAATATGATCCGCCTACTGCCTTCGCTGGCTATCGGTGTCGATGAAGCCGACCAGTTTCTGGAAGCGCTGCGACTGTGTTTGAAAACAGAAGTTGTTTAAAACGCGTCAGTATGGCACTAAGAATGGCCACTGAATGTCAAGGTGATATTGCTAAAAACGGCATGCGTCGCGTCGCTAACAATTTATAAAAACCTTTACGTCTAGTGCGTTTAACTAATTAAATGACCAATTTTCTCTCCCTTGCCGACGTCACGAGTATCGACGCGCTGATCCAATCCGGCCTTGCGGCCAAAGCCAATCCGTTTGCCGATCAACACCTCGGCAAAAACAAAACGATTGGCTTGATTTTCTTTAATTCCAGTCTGCGAACACGGCTAAGTACGCAGAAAGCCGCCCAGAATCTTGGCATGAATGTCATGATCATGAATGTGGGGCAGGATAGTTGGGGACTGGAAATGGAGGAGGGCGTGCTCATGAATGGCGACAAAGCCGAACACGTTCGGGAGGCTGCTGCGGTAATGGGTCGGTATTGCAATATGATTGGTATTCGCGCTTTTGCCGAACTCAAAGATCGTGACAAAGACTATCGGGAGCAGGTTATGCACCAGTTCTCGACCTATGCGCGGGTGCCCATCGTCAACCTGGAATCGGCCACGCGCCACCCGTTGCAATCATTGGCCGATTGTATCACCATTGAAGAGGCCAAACTGGTCGATCGCCCAAAAGTTGTGTTAACTTGGTTACCGCATTTCAAGCCATTGCCGCAAGCGGTGGCCAACTCGTTCTGCGAATGGATGAACGCCCGTGTTGCCTCGGGTGATGTGGATTTTGTCGTAACACACCCGGAGGGATATGAGTTAGCCTCTGAATTTGTCGGGAATGCCCGCGTTACGCATAATCAGGATGAAGCTTTTGCTGGTGCCGATTTTATTTACGGCAAGAACTGGTCATCGTATACGCACTACGGACAAGTGCTTACGCAAGACCCGTCCTGGGCTGTAACGATGGATGATTTACACCTAACAAATAATGGCAAATTCATGCATTGTTTACCCGTTCGACGAAATTTAAAAGTGTCTGACGCGGTACTGGATAGCCCACAATCACTTGTCATTGAGCAGGCGGCTAACCGCGAATGGTCGGCTCAGGCGGTTCTGAAAGAAATACTAAAAAGTATGTAATAATACGGTGCCCCGGTAACACAAAAAGGCTAAATTATTCTTTGTGTTGCCAATGCGACTGTGTTCTCCTGAATCTCATGCAAACGCTTACAGTTGTTAAAATTGGTGGAAACGTCATTGACGATTCTGCTGCACTAAAACGATTTCTGACCGCATTTTCGGGCTTGCTTGGGTCTAAATTGCTTGTGCATGGCGGAGGCAAAATTGCCACTCAAGTTGCCGATAAATTAGGGATTCAAACCACAATGGTTGACGGCCGTCGCATTACTGATCAACCCATGCTCGACGTGGTGACGATGGTGTATGGCGGCTTAGTTAATAAGCAAATTGTGGCCAAACTTCAGGCCCTGGAGGTAAACGCTATCGGTATGACAGGCGCTGATGCAGGAACGGTGCTAGCTAAAAAACGACCGGTCAAAGACATTGATTATGGTATGGTAGGCGATATTGACGAGGTCAATTCCGGGCAGATCCAGTTTTTTCTACATCAGGACTTGACGCCAGTTTTCGCGCCAATTACCTATAGTAAATCAGGTGATTTGCTAAATACTAATGCCGATACGATGGCTTCTGCCATTGCCGTTGATATGGTTTTACATAATGATGTGACCCTGATTTACTGCTTCGAGAAAAAGGGAGTACTGAAAGATCCAACCGACGATAATAGCGTCATCAACGAATTGACACCTGCCCTTTACGCTGAGTATAAGGCCGCTGGTGCTATCAACAAGGGCATGATTCCGAAGCTGGATAATGCCTTTAAAGCATTAGAAAACGGTGTGTCAAGAGTGATTATCTGCCATGCCGACGAAGTGGTTGCGGCTGTAGAGCAGGGAGCGGGCACGACCTTAAAAAAATAGAGCGACATCTATGCCGCTCTTCCTGATTATGTTTCTAAGCGGTCAAAAGCTGCTTTATTTTTCTGCTAATAAATGAGCCACCCGTCGGACACCCATAAATCGACGCTGGTAGTAACTCGCATTGAGGTAATCGTAACGGACGCCCCCGTTCCATGCCGAGTGAATGAATTTGATCTTGTCGCCAATAACTTCCGTAATCAGACCGACATGACCAATTCGGTTACCGTCAGAACTGTGCCCTTTAAATAGAATCAGGTCGCCGGGTTGGGCTGATTCCTTATCGACAGCGGCTCCTACATTGCCCTGTGCCGCACTGGAATGAGGGAGTGCAATGCCAAACTTATTGTAGCAGAAGCGAGTGAAGCCCGAACAGTCGAAACCTCGGGTAGTGGTGCCGCCTGAGCGGTAACGTACGGATAAATGCTCCTTTGCAAAGTTAATAACATCTTTTACGAGTGGAATCTGATCGTAAAAACTCGCTACGTTTGACGTTACGGTGGGTACGCCAGTTATTTCATTTGTTACGGTAGGTACGGTTTGAGCTTGAACGATGCCAAACGAGACAATACAAACTACTGTCAGGAGCACTTTTCTCTTCATAAAATCGAGGTCAAATTCAGTTTACGTTCTATAAAAGTACAGAACGACAAACATTTTACCTACCCGTTGAGGAACATTTTCTACACCTCTACTATATTTTTTCGTGCCAAATTTTATAAGTAATTGACCGTAAACTAATTAATGAGCAAAAAAATCTTGATTTTTTTGCAGACACAATATACAATTAGCTTGTTAGTATACTCTGTCAATAAAAAAAGATCTTTGGCCAATAACTATATGAATAGCTGTTGACCAAAGACCGTCCGAAACCTAATTACGTACCTTCAATTAAAACCAACTCGCTCCCAATATGCGGAACGGCCAGGGAATAGAGGCCAGGATAAGTACTAATCCCAAGCCATAGAAAATACCGATCAAGCGTTGTTTCGTGGTGGTATCAGAAGCTCGTTTTGACCGTGAATAACCAATGGTAATAAGCACAATGGCAATTAACATGCCTGTAGTATGTTCCACACTGTAGAAGCGATATAGCTTGTCGCTGAGCATACTGAAATTTACTTTTGGACTCATAAAAAACAGCACAAAGCCCAGTATAAGTTGTGTATGTACCGAAATTAATGTGAACAGGTATAATTTACGATTACCATCGGTATAACCACTGCGTCCCTGCCATTTGCCAATGGCGGTAATTACGGCTGCCAATAGCAGAACAAGGGCGATCCAACGAAGCCCCGAGTGGGCATGTACTAATCCAGAATACATAACTATTATTGGTTTGACGAACAAAACAGTTTGATTCGCAAAGAAACAACCAAATGCCCAACTTACACCGCCCATCGGTTGTTTAGTAACTATGATTCTTTACAACACGACCTATAGCGTTGCCAACGAAGTGGCTCATGACTGGCTTCGTTGGATGAAGCGTTTCTTTATACCCGCTGCACTCGCCACCGAATTACCTGTGAGCCACAAAATTCTCCGGCTGCTAACCGAACTCGATAATGGCGGTATGACCTACTCGGTTCAACTTGATTTTAATACTATGGCGGATTATGCTACCTATCAGGAATTTCATGCCGATGCCTTGCGCCAACGTATTCAGCATCGGTTTGGTAATCAGTTTATTTCCTTTGATACATTGCTGGAAGATGTATGAATTTCACCTGATGGTGTTGAAAACAGCAGTCAGCCTTAAGCGAATGTCATATAATGGAATAACTAGAATAGCGAGACCAACAGAAATTAGGTTCTTAAATGGGGCCTATATCCCTTGTTTAAGAGGCTAATGTATTGGGTAGGAATTTATAGGGCGTTTTCAATAGAAAATAGGCTAAAATCTATATTAGCGATAATAATATTTGCCTTGGATGTATAAAAAGGAAGCGATATGATTAAAACCTTTCGTTAAACCAAACAAAAGGCCGTCTAAGTTGATTATAGTTACAGACGTTGTAGTATTCTTTATTTGCTAACTCACCTATTATGACAACTCATATGAACCGACCCGGTACGACATCCTATCGGAATGCTGATCAGGCAGAAACGGACGCACCAATGTGGGGCCATAATCCTAAGAATGTAGCTTTTATTGGTGACTACCTGCCTCGCCAATGCGGAATTGCTACCTTCACTTCTGATCTATATAATTCGTATAATTCGTTTATTCCTAATTCCAGAGCACTGGTTGTATCGGTCAACGACACGCCCGAAGGCTATGACTATCCGGGCGAAGTACGGTATGATTTCTACCAGCATGATCAGGCGGCTTACCGTAAAGCGGCCGAGTTTCTGAATTCAAAAGATGTCGATGTTGTCTGTCTACAACACGAATATGGTATTTATGGAGGGCCAGCTGGCAATTATATTCTAACTCTATTGCGTAACCTTACGATGCCCATCGTAACAACCTTTCATACGATTCTGAAAGACCCGAATGAAGATCAGTTGCTCGTGCTGAAAAGCATAGCCGATTTATCATCGCGGGTGGTTTGTATGTCGGAGAAAGGCCGGAATTTTCTGATAAACATTTACGAAATTCCTGAAGAAAAAATCGATCTCATTCCGCATGGCATTCCCGATATGCCTTTTGTCGATCCACACTTTTTCAAAGACAAATTCGGGATGGAAGGCAAACAAACCCTACTTACATTCGGTCTTCTATCGCCCAATAAAGGCATCGAAAATGTGATTCGGGCGTTGCCTCGTATTGTGGAGAAGTACCCAAATGTAGTCTATATGGTGTTGGGTGCTACGCATCCGAATCTGGTGAAAAATGAAGGTGAGGCCTATCGCGATAGTCTGAAGAAGCTGGCTAGCGATTGTGGTGTTCGCGATCATGTCCGGTTCTACAACCAGTTTGTTGAGTTGGATGATCTATTAGAGTATTTGGGTGCGGCTGATATTTACATTACACCTTATTTAAATCCGGCCCAGATCACGTCAGGAACGCT
>CAXVWN010000034.1:0-9529 GCA_964263725.1 Spirosoma sp. | reverse complement strand
TAACACTCAGTTTCTAACACACACGGCTTTGGCAATTAGAGCAATTTTCAATATGATTCGCTTCATACGATATAGTATAGTAATAGGGCTGATCAGTCTAGCATCCTGTCAGGAGGTGTTGGATACGAAACCGGTGGCGTTGTTGGTTGATGATTTGGTGTTGAACGAACCCAACGATGTACAGCCCGTGCGGGTTGGTTTATATAGTGCCTTTCGAGGTATGGCTGCCCCCAATATCATTGCGGGTGATTTTACGGCTGATTATATTTTGCATAACGGTACATTTAACGATTACCGAGAGCTGGCGACGAAGCAAATCACGGCTACTAACGGAGCTGTTGACGCGCTGTGGAGTGGTTTGTACCGAACCGTTTATGTCGCCAATTTTATTTTGGATAAATTACCCTTGGTAACTGGTGTGCCTGATGCGACGCGTAAGCAGGTATTGGCCGAAGCCCGGTTTATGCGGGGATGGGCTAATTTTATCGGTGCCTATACGTATGGCGATATTCCTAAAGTAACAAATATCGATCAGGCTACCAACCGAGTTATTGGCCGTACTGCGAAAGCCGATATTCTGGCTTCTGTACTAGCCGATTACCAGGCGGCTCTGACCGATTTGCCCGATGTAGCGGCTGGCTCAACAGACGTGACGACCAATGCGGCCTATCTCAATAAAATCAATTGCCGGGGGGCACTGGCCCGCTATCACCTGTATCAGAAAAACTGGGCACAGGCCGAGGTACTGGCCACACAGGTAATTAATGCAGGAGTCTATACACTGGAAACTAATTTTTCGGACATCGTTCTGAAGGATTTTACCCACGAGTCAATGCTTGAAGTTGGCTATAATCTTTCTGATGATCCTGGAACTGGTAATGATCCTGTTACGGGTGGGTTAGGATTAAACAATCTGCTGGCAGGCCGTCGGGAGGTGATTCCATCGAATCAGCTTGTCGTTTTACTCAACTCCGCAGAATCAGGTACGCGTAATACAACTATTGGCTTTACTATTCAGAATTTGCGTGGCAGCGATAATGGCTGGACAGTGCTCAAATATGGTACGGCTTCGGCAGATAACAACAATATTGTACTCATGCGATTGGCCGAAATGTATTTGATTCGTGCTGAAGCTCGCGCCCAGCAAGGTAAACTGGCGGGTACAACCGGAGCCGTTGGAGACCTTAATGTGTTGCGTACACGGGCAAAAGCGCCGGTTATAGCCGTAGCTGCCCAAGCCGACATTATATTGACTATCGAGCAGGAACGGGTGTACGAATTGGCATTTGAAGGGCAGCGCTGGTACGATCTCGTTCGGACAGGAAGGGCTCAGGCGGTTATGTCGGCCTTTTCACCCAACTGGAATAGCCGCTACGAACTTTGGCCAATTCCGCAACGGGAAATTCAACAAAATCCGAGCCTGACCCAAAATCCAGGTTATTAATGTAATTAGATACGGTTCTATACTAAAGAAACGACTATTTTTTGTCATCCCGACCGGTCCGCCGGTGCAGATCCCTCCTGCCGCACCGGCGGTCCGGTGGGGATGTCCAAAGCACTCACTATGAAAGATCAAACAACATATAAAAAGTTTGCTTCTGGTAGGCACTGGCTGATGACATTGCTAACTGTAGCCGTTGTTGGCTGGGGAGCAGGTGCCTGCGAAAAAACTGACGTCGAACGCACATTCGAAGGACCGTATTTTGTCCGGTTTACGGATTCGACACTGACCTATAAAGAGAGTTATAGTAAGCCGATTTCAATATTGGTTCATAATGTTGGTCCGCAGTTGGACCAGCCAATAACTATCAATTATACCATAAGTGGCACCGCCCGCGAAGGAAAAGAGTACACGATTGTTGGCACAAAAGGCACGGTTATTATTCCGGCAAAGCAAAGTTCGGGGGCCATCTCGCTCCAGCTTATCAACAATGCTAATAACATTCTGGAATCAACGTCGCTCACCTTTACACTAACCAGTGTACAGCCCAGCACGTTGCAGGTTGGTTTTGGTCAAAATAATATTGTAGGCAAGTCGATGACCTTTATCATACAGGACGATTGCCTGTTGGGTGGATTGTACACCGGCACTGGCCGAATTGGAACGCAAACGGCTTCGGTTCCGAATGTTGAAATAACCAGTACCGATTGTAAGCAATATCTATTGAATAACTGGAATATAGGTATTCCCTTTTTCTCATTCGACGCTATCAAGCCAACGCTGACATTTGTTGACAATGGCGACAACTCGCTCACCGTGCCAACTCAGGGTAACACGAATCTTGGCTCGACCGATACCGTTAAGGGTAGCGGTGCTTGGAACCCACGTGACCGTAAGATCACACTGAATCTTCAGTTTAAACTCGCGCTCAGTGCTACTAAAGACACTACGTTGAACTACACACAAACCTACACGCCACAGTAACGATCTGATTCTATGCGACATTTTATACGCTTATTGCTGATTCCAGGTGTAGTTGGTTGGCTGTTAGGCGGCTGCTCCGAGAAAATAGAGCCTAAACCTACTACATATAGCCAGTTACTGACCGGTACGGAAAAGAAAACCTGGAAAATGGTATCCATACAGGTTATTGACGATGGTAATGCATCGAATGTTATACCCGTTGCGCAACTCAATGCCGATCCGTGTATTAAAGATGATCTGCTTACGTTTTATGCAGATGCTGAACGTAAGCTTGAAGCCAGTGAAGGAGCCACGTCATGCCAAGCAGGTGCCCCCGATATTTACCTGACCGATGACTGGACGCTGGTCAATGCAACGGCTTCCTTAACATTCTACATACCATTATTTGATGGAAAATACCTCTCGACGGTCAAAAATCTGACGGCTACTGTATTGACCATTGAACTGTATTTTGGCGATATAAACGCCAGCTACCGTGTAACATTTAATTCGACTACTACCAAATAGGCGTATGTTTCGATTATTACTTAGCTTGGTTCTGGTTACTTTTCTGAATCAGACGCTGCTTGCTCAGGCACCCATCCGAAAAGTAGACCAGCAATGTGCTACTATGGAAATGGATAGCTTGTTGCGGGCTAAATATCCGCAGTTAGGAACGCTCAATGAGTTTGAGCGTGACTTACAGGTTAAGATGCTCGACCTGAAAAAGAAGATGCAGGCGGGTCGGTTAGCGGCTACCGTCATTACTATTCCCATTATTGTACACATTGTTCACAATGGGGAGTCTATTGGTACAGGGCGCAACATCAGTCAGGCACAGGTGCAGTCGCAACTTGCCACATTGAATGAAGATTATCGCCGAAAACTGGGTACGCGCGGGTACAATGAGAATCCAGTTGGTGCTGATATTGAAATCGAATTTTGTCTGGCAGTGGTTAATCCACAAGGACAAACGATGGCTGAGCCCGGTATTGATCGCTACAATGGCAACCGGGCTAACTGGGGGCGCGATGACATTGAGGGCGTTTTAAAGCCGAGTACCTACTGGAATCCAGATAAATATTATAATATATGGGTGACTCAGTTGAACGAGCCTACAGCTGGTGGGCAATTACTAGGCTACGCTCAATTTCCAAGTCAATCAAATCTGCCAGGCATACCAACGGATGGTCCCGCCAGTACCGATGGCGTCGTAATTGATTATCAGTCGTTTGGCAACGCCGAGAAAGGAAGCTTTCCAACGATGCGACCTACCTATAATCTTGGCCGGACCCTTAGTCACGAAACGGGGCACTGGTTGGGCTTACGGCACATTTGGGGCGATGCAAACTGTGGCGACGATTTTTGTGGCGATACACCCACGCAGGCATCGGCCAGCAGCGGATGCCCGGTGGGTCGGGTTAGTTGCGGAACGACAAACATGGTGCAGAATTACATGGATTACTCCAATGATGCCTGCATGAATATTTTTACAATCAATCAGAAAGACCGCATCCGGGCCGTTATGGCGAATAGCCCGCGCCGGAGCAGTTTACTGAACTCGAATGTGTGTGGTACACAAGTGGCCACCCGTCCGCAGTCAGATTTTCGGTCCGATAATCAACAGGTTTTGTTAGGGGGTCAGGTTAAATTCAATGATTTGTCGGGTGGATTTCCAACCAAGTGGGAGTGGACATTTGAAGGGGGAACACCAGCCACGTCAACTGAGCAAAATCCAGTCGTTACATACACCCAGCCGGGTAAGTTTAAAGTAACGCTGGTAACGACGAACGCAATTGGCCAGTCGGACCCACTGATTCGTGTCGAATATATTGAAGTACTAAACGCTGGTCTTTGTAGCGACATTACAAACTTTAACGGGACGCCCACGGTGTTGCGGGAAGTAAACGGAACGGGTTATCTGGCCGGGCAAAACAGTCATAAAACGCAGGCTGTTTCCGAATTTTTTGCCAACAAATTGGGCTATTCAAATCTGGCCGGGGCTTCGTTACAGTTTGGTGTGGCGAAAGCGGCAAAGGGTGCCGCTACCGAATCGGTGGTGACCGTCACCGTTTGGAACGGTCGTGGTTTCCAGAACGGCCCCGGTGCTATTCTGACCCAGAAAGACGTTCCCCTACGCGTTATTCTGGCCGACGTAGCCGCCAACCGACCCACCACCGTTACCTTCGACCGGAACGTGCCGCTTAGCAGTTTGCCCTACCATATTGGGATTATTCTACCCTACGCAACGGGCGATTCGGTAGCCTTGATAACGACTCAAAATGGTCAGTCGCTTTCGGCAACGGCCTGGCGTCAAAATCAGAAAGGCGACTGGCTTCGGTATGCCGATAGCCTGGGTATAAACGTAGCCCATAATATTGCTGGCCACGTTGGGCAGAAAGCATCGGTGCAGGTAGCGGCCTCGGCTATCTTTATTGATCCGGGTCAAACCGTTACGCTAAATGCCAGGGGAGCCAGCGTCTTTACCTGGTCTGGTTCTGGTCTAAGTACTACCCTGGGGCCACAGGTCGTGGCTCAGCCGACGCAAACGACCTCGTATACCGTGTCGGGTTCGGGGCTGGATTTGTGTAGTACAACGGCCGTCGTGACAATCAACGTTCGGGTGGGCACCGTAACCGCCACGACTCCGGTAGCTGAACAAGCCTTACAAATAACGCCTAACCCCAGCGATGGGCAGATGATGGTGTTGTTCAGTGGCCCGCAGCGAGGTACATTGACGCTGGGTGTTCGTACGATAACGGGTACGGAATTGGTGCAGCAGAAACACCAGAAAACAACTGACATTTTCCAACAACCCCTCGATTTACGTTCGTCACCGGGCGGGATTTACTTTGTGGAGATCAGGATTGGCGAGCAGGTGTTCAGGAAACGGGTAGTAAAGCAATAATCAAGCTTGGCTTCCAGGTAAATTTTATAACGCGTTGCGGAAGTTAATCGTCCGATTGTGAATGTAATAGACATTCACAATCGGACGATTTCGTGACCGGTGATTGAGTCGAAAATTAAAATACCCATCAAATCTATCATGGTCAGCGAATAACCGTCACTCTTAAGAAAGTGGCCGGTATGGACGTGGTATTCTGGTCAGTGCTTTGGTTTTGACTGGTGAATAAAGCCTCTAATTCGTTTTGCAACTCCAATGTCTTACCATTCTTTTCCGCAGCGTCAAACGCATTCATGGTAGGACCGTAGTAAGTTTTAAACATGTCAACAAGTTCTGCCGGTGGATAAGGCGTGTTAAATGTAAAGCTGTCCTTAGCAAATGATATGTTTTCCTTTGGTATACCCGCTTCTGTAAAACGTTCAATCACATGGCTTTCCACGCCCCACAACATTGGACTGATGAAACCTTCCGGCGGTGGCGGTGTATAGGCCGAGCTGATCTTTAGTATTTGGGCGACCAGCGTAGGATCGCCCGGTATCCAGTTCCCCATCACGATTCTTCCACCGGGGCGGGTGACCCGAACCATTTCTTTAGCTACGTCAAATGGCTTTGGAGCGAACATAGCACCAAATATGCTTACGACCAGATCAAAAGTTTGATCCTGTAATTCATGCAAATCGGTCGCATCACCTTCCTGGAAAGTACAATTGGTGAGACCTTCCGCTTTTGCTCGAATGTTGCCCGCTTCAACCAGATTCCTGGCTATATCGACGCCTAAAACCGTAGCGCCAAGTTTTGCTTCAGGTATGGCCGTGGTGCCATCACCACAACCCAGGTCAAGAACGGTAAGATCACTGGTTATACCTAGTTGGGCGACAAATGCTGCCCCGCTTTCACGCATGGTTTGGGCAATTTGGGTGAAGTCCCCTTTCTCCCACAAGGCTTTGTTTGGATTCATCTTCTTTCATTTTTAGAAAAGTGAATTAGATATTACACGCGGAACCCCAAAGCTTACTCTGTATTGCTCTTGCTAAGGCTTTGTTCACAAGTCCAGAGATCGTTTGAGGGCAAAATTGGAAATTGTAAAAACTATATCCTTACAGATCAGCCGTTTGCGCCGGTCAGGGTTCTTTATCGTTTTTGACTACGAATAAACGAAAACAAGTATGGCTTCCTGCAAACTCTTTAGGTACCGGTAATGATCTGGCTTGTTCAGGTAGATTTGTATGGGTAAGTGCCGGATTAATCATGGCGGAAGGCATAGCTTCGGTTTTCGTAGTGCTGCATTATCTACCCACTTCCGGTATTTCTTCTGCTGAACAGGTTAATATCTGGAGAAAAGTTTCGTCGGCTGTCCACGGCGTCAGTGGGGTAATTCAACCTGTTCGGAACCACCGTTATACTCTTTTTCTGAGGGGAATAGTACAAAAGTTCAGTTAAAGCCAGCCTAAATAAATTATCCCTACCGTCTGTTTGAAACTACTTGACTTTGGGGCCTCCCAGAGATAAATATGCAAATTGTATAATCGACTGATCCTATTTTCTAGTGAGTATCCTAGTACTCTTCGATAAATAACCCATCCCTCTATGACTTTATATGTACGTCTGCATTTAAGCATACTGATTGTATTACTGATGTTCTGTGGAACGGCGCAGGCACAACAAGTTAACGTTACGTCTGTTACCCCTAATCCTGTCTGTGCCGGAGCAACGATCACAGCGACGTACTCGTATACGCAGTCTGACTCAGGTATCACCATTTTGTATCTGAACGGACCAAACACGACCAATATTCCAATCGGTGCGGCAGCGACCAATGGCAATAGTGGATCGGTTTCGGGAGTCATTCCCGCTGATCGGGCCACGGGTTCCTATACCATTTTCATTCGTAGGACCTCCAACACCTCAGGGACCGTGGTGAACAGTCCTGCCAGTAGTGCCTTCACCGTCAATGCAACACCACCAGCCCCCACCGTTTCAAATGTTGCTTACTGCCTGGGAGCTACCGGTGTACCTCCCTTGACAGCTACAACTATCAGTGGAGGGGTTCCAAAATGGTATACGGCTTCTTCTGGCGGACCCGCTTTTAGCTCGGTTACACCGTCAACGTCAACTGCCGGATCCACTACATATTACGTCAGCCAGACGGTCAATGGATGTGAGGGACCACGCGTTGCTCAAACCGTAACAATCAACTCGCCCCCGGCCAAACCAACGGTGGTTGCTACCCTTTCGTATTGCCAGAATACTAACCCTCCTTCGTTAGCCGCAGCGGTCACATCGGGCAGTAACTTGAAGTGGTATGGCTCCGCATCCGGTGGCGTAGGTTCCACCGTAGCTCCCAATCCATCCACCTCCAGCACGGGGTCGATTACATACTATGTGAGTCAAACAAACTTCAGTGGTCAGACCGACGGAAGTGGCTGTGAAAGTGATCGGGCCGCCATTACAGTGACCATTAAAGCCGTTCCAGATCCGCCATCGGTTACTATGCCGGGGCCTTATTGTCAGGATGCCGTAGCCTCCCCGCTATCCGCTACAGCCGTCCCCAGCGGCACGCTAAACTGGTTTGGTCCGTCCAATAATTCGCTGGGCAACACGGCGCCTACACCCCCTACTACGGCACCGGGCACTACCTATTATTCGGTTAGTCAGACATTGAACGGCTGTACAAGTAGTGCGGTCTCGATTCCAGTGACTATCAATGCTAAACCTGTTGCGCCGACTACAACGCCTGTTGGTGTATGTCAGAATACGACGCCCGTTTCGTTAGGGACGGGGATTACCTCAGGAACAAATCTGCGATGGTATACTGTCTCCGCTGGCGGCACACCATCTACGGTCGCGCCATCACCCTCAACCTCTACCATAGGATCAACTCCCTATTACGTCAGCCAGATCGACGCCAATGGGTGTGAGAGCGACCGCGCCGTCATTACGTTCACTGTCAATGGGTATCCATCGGCTCCTACTGTTAATCCAACTTCGTTGACGTATTGCCAAAATGCGACGGCAGTTCCGTTAACGGCAACACCCTCACCGAACGGAACGCTGAACTGGTATACAGTCGCTACTGGTGGAGCACGCTACAATGACCTGACTCCATCTAATACCATTAGTAATAACTATTATGTAAGCCAGAGTGTGAATGGCTGCGAAGGACCTCGAGCAACCATCACCGTTACGATTAATGCGCTGCCTCCGGCACCAGCCGTAACAACGCCGGCCCCATATTGCCAACTTGATCCAGCGATTCCGTTGAGTGCCACCGCTGCAACCAATAATACGCTGTATTGGTACGGTATGAATGCCACAGGAGGAACTGCTTCAACAGTCGTTCCAACCCCATCGACCGCTACGGCTGGCCCCTTTATTTACTACGTTACCCAGCGCGATCCCATTGGCTGCGAGAGTAGTCGAGCTCAGATCAGCGTTACAGTATACGCCAAGCCAACAGCTCCTGGTATAACGAACCCCAGCGCTTGTCTGAACTCAGTGCCCAATTCGTTGGCCTCATCGGTTAGTGCAACGGGCACGCTGAAATGGTATACGGCTTCTGCCGGGGGTACAGGTTCTACGGTAACACCTGTGCTATCAACCACTGCTGTAGGCCCCACCACCTATTACGTTAGTCAAACCTCTGGTGACGGCTGTGAGAGCGATCGGGCGGCTATCATCTTTACCGTCAATCCGCTACCGGCGACCCCAACGGTTGCTTCCCCCGCCTTGTTTTACTGCCAGGATGCAATAGCCGCACCCCTGACGGCAATGGGCCAGAATTTAAAATGGTATACTGCCCTAACTGGCGGTACAGCATTGGCTAATCCAGTAACTCCTTCTACGGCTCTGGCTGGTCCTGCTGTTACCTATTATGTGACTCAGACCGATGTTAACGGCTGTGAAAGCTTGCGTAGCAACGCGGGCACTGTGACAGTCACCACGGGCTCCAGACCGGCTCCCCCAACAGTTAGTGCAACGCCGGTTGTTTATTGCCAGTATGAAACTGCGGTTCCTTTGTCTGCGACTGCTATTATCGGCAATGCGCTAAACTGGTATGGGATTAGTGCCACGGGTGGAACGGCTTCGGCAACTGTTACGATTCCAACGACGGATCCACCAGGCACCAAGCTCTATTACGTCAGCCAGACGGATGGGAATGGGTGTGAGAGCAGCAGTCGGGCATTTATTACTGTAACCGTGAATGCTAAGCCCGTTGCGCC
>CAXVWN010000033.1:0-6996 GCA_964263725.1 Spirosoma sp. | reverse complement strand
TTTTCTACAATCACAGATTGATCAAACAAGTTGGTGGCCAAAGGTCGTTAATCCTTTCTTTTTCTCGAACGACTGACGACTTTTGATCGTGACTTTTCAACTAGATATAAATGGCGACTGTGTAGCCCGGCTCCGGGCCATCACCGAAGATGAACCAACATTGCGGGCGGGACTACTGCTTACAACGTCGGAAGAGGAGGATTTGGCGGGTATAAGTCATTCGTCGCAACGGATTGAATGGCTTGCGTGCCGGGGAGCTATTCGGCAACTAGTCGAAGCGCAGGGAATGCCCTACCAAGGTTTGCAAAAAGATGAGTTTGGAAAACCGCACCTAATTGACTCTCCCTGGCATATTTCGCTCTCCCATACGGGTGGCTGGGCGGCAGCGGTGCTTCATCGATCGCGGCCAGTTGGTATTGATGTTGAGCCAATTCGAGAGCAATTCAGGCGCGTGGTACCGCGTGTTTTGTCGGAAAGTGAAATCGCCCATGCCGCCGGAGACCCAAATCGACTGGCGGTTTACTGGTGTGCAAAAGAAGCGCTGTACAAACTGTACGGAAAACGTCAGCTCACCTTTCGAGAGCATTTACAAATCGAACCCTTTGCCGACGGAGCTGATCAGCTTGTTGGCCATGTTCGATTACCTAACCATCAGGAACAGTTGATTATCCGGTGTGTTTGGGCTGGACCGGGCCTGTTAGCCGTGGCGTACTGATGTTACTTACCCGAGGAATAAAAACTCCTAAGGTGATAATTCTCATAACTCACGGAATAAAGCCGAACGCGGCCCGTGGATACATTAGCGTTGTGTATAATCCGATAAGGGCAGTCCATCGCCGTCGTCACGTACGGCATTAAGGATTTGCTCAACCTCTTGAACTCGTTCGGTATCGCCGTTTTTCTCAAAAGCGAGCGTCAGATTACGAAGCACGCGCCGAACAATATCAGCATTCGTACACGGTTGATAGAATGTATCTAATCGTTTGACATTTAGTTGATCAATGTATTGGTCGATGTCTTTGGTCGTGAAAACCAATCCCCGGTTAAATACATTGATATAAAACTGCACGCCATTACTGTTCTTGTATGTCAGTACGAACAGGTTTGGCAAGTTTACTCCATAAACGGGCAGATTTAATCGCTTGGCAATGAGCATATAAAGTACACAAAGCGTAATCGGATTGCCCCGACGCGATTCGAGCACCTGATTGATCATAGAGTTGGCGGGCGAATGAAAATGCTTGGTATTGGGTGCAAATTTCAATTTTGAGAAAAATGCCGTGTTCATCGCCTTAATTTGTTCGTCGGGGTGCATATCCGGTTTGAAATCAACCCAAACGTCGTAGAACAACTGCTCAATATCCTTCTTTAGCCTGTCGAGCGAAAGGTCAGGGTACTGGTAGGTTGCCACAATCCAAAGACCTTCCAGCAGATCCATGGCGCCCCCATTTTTCCAGTCGCGCATTCGATCCAGTACTGATTCGTACTGAAGATCATGAATAATTTCTTCGATTCGTTTTTGAAGATCGGGATTAAAACTACCTTCCCATTCCGACTCCAAAAACGGAATCATTTGCCCACCCATTTGCCGAATCCGCTGTTCAACGTGTTCAACAACTTCCCGGTCTTCGTCGTCTAAGAGCGAGATCAGGGCTTTCAATTCGTTGTCGTTCATTAGTTTGTGACGCTTTATCAAGTGACCCCAGAATAAAAACTGCTTTCGGAAACCTCCTGAATATACTACTTTTGTCTGGTTCTAGGAGTTGCTACGCTAAAATAGCAACAAAATCTTTATAAAAAACGGTTTGACTCTCACAAGCAATTCTCCCAAAATTCTGGTAACTGGTGGCGCTGGCTTCATTGGTTCCCACACGGTTGTTTCGTTGGTTAACGCCGGTTTCGAGCCAATCATCGTCGATGATTTTTCGAACTCCGAACGCTCAGCTCTTGATGGGTTACGGGCTATTCTGGGGCGCGACGTAACCTGTTATCCAGTTAATTGCAACGATGCTGTTGCTATGGAGGACATCTTTCGTAAAGAAACTCCAATTGGCGTCATCCATTTTGCCGCCTACAAAGCTGTTGGTGAGTCGGTCGCTCAACCACTGAAATATTATCGCAATAATCTCGATTCATTGTTGTTACTATTAGAGCT
Source organism: Spirosoma sp. (assembly GCA_964263725.1). Lineage (GTDB taxonomy): Bacteria > Bacteroidota > Bacteroidia > Cytophagales > Spirosomataceae > Spirosoma. The sequence goes on along the minus strand of CAXVWN010000033.1, from coordinate 4,841 downwards.
ACTTCCTAAACATAATGTGCGTAACTTCGTGTTTTCGTCGTCTTGCACAGTTTATGGCCAACCAGAACAACTACCCGTTACTGAAGAAACGCCCCGTCTGCCAGCGCAGTCGCCTTACGGAAATACAAAATCTATTGGCGAAGATATTATCCGTGATGCCGTTCATGCACAGATACCTGTTAAGGCACTTGCCCTTCGGTATTTCAACCCAATTGGTGCTCATCCATCAGCACAAATCGGTGAGTTGCCCTTGGGTGTTCCCGCTAACCTGGTTCCATTTATTACACAAACGGCTGCCGGAATACGGTCTAGTCTGACGGTATACGGCAACGATTATAATACGCCCGATGGAACCTGTGTTCGTGATTATATCGACGTGGTGGATTTGGCCGATGCCCACGTTCAGGCGGTGAAGAAACTTATTGAGTCAGTCGATAATTCCTCTTACGATGTTATTAACATTGGCACTGGACGCGGTGAAACTGTTCTTAACGTGATAAAAACGTTTGAACAGGAAACGGGTGTTACCGTAAACTATAGCATTGGTCCTCGTCGCCCCGGCGATGTTGAGCAGGTATATGCCGATGTTTCGAAAGCGAATCAGGTGTTGAACTGGTCAGCTCGTCGTTCTTTAGCCGAATCATTGCGCGATGCGTGGCAGTGGCAACTAAAATTGAGTTCAAAACAATAGCGTTGTAAGTAAATGGACAATGAATAATCGGGACCGCCCGTGTGGTAAAATGAATAATGACAACAGCTTAATAATCGGTGTATTACCATTATCAATCATTCATTATCCATTGTCCATTTACTTAGTTGGTACAAGATCACTGTATCGCCGTAACTGTTCTATAACTATATAATTATACTAATGAAACTTCTTATCACTGGTGGAGCCGGATTTATTGGATCTCACGTTGTTCGGTTATTTGTTACGAAATATCCTGAATACCAGATCTATAACCTCGATGCATTGACGTACGCCGGTAATCTGGCGAACTTGTCAGACATTGAGAAAGCACCTAATTACACCTTCATTAAAGGCGATATTACGGATGCGAAATTTCTGGAGGATATGTTCGCTGAGCTATCGTTCGATGGTGTGATTCACCTCGCGGCTGAGTCGCATGTGGACCGATCTATTACCGATCCCATGTCGTTTGTGATGACCAATGTTGTGGGAACGGTAAACTTGCTCAATGCGGCCAAAAACAGTTGGGCAGGCAATACGGAAGGCAAGCGTTTCTACCACGTTTCGACCGATGAAGTATTTGGTTCGCTTCACAATCCTGAAGATTTCTTTACCGAAGAAACGTCCTACGACCCTCAGTCGCCTTACTCGGCATCGAAAGCCGCTTCTGATCACTTTGTACGGGCTTACGGCAACACCTATAAATTGCCCGTTGTCCTGTCAAACTGCTCGAATAACTACGGCCCGAATCACTTTCCCGAAAAGTTGATTCCGCTAATGATTCTCAACATTCAGACTAACAAGCCATTGCCGGTTTATGGTAAAGGGGAGAACGTTCGCGATTGGCTGTATGTAGTTGATCATGCCCGCGCTATTGATGCTGTTTTTCATACCGGTAAGGTGGGAGAGACATACAATATTGGTGGTTTTAACGAGTGGAAAAACATCGACATCGTCAACCTGCTGTGCCAAATCATGGATCGCAAACTTGACCGTCCCGAAGGCACCTCGGCCAAACTTATTACCTACGTAACTGACCGGGCCGGGCATGATCTGCGCTATGCGATCGACGCGAACAAGATTATGAAGGAGTTAGGGTGGGAACCATCACTTCAGTTCGAGGAAGGTCTTGAAAAAACCGTTGACTGGTTCCTGGCTAATCAGGCATGGTTGGACAATGTTACTTCGGGAACTTACCAGAGTTATTACCAGGGAATGTACGCAAATCGTTAATAAAGGTGCAAGAGCGAAAGAGTGCAAGAGCGCAAGTTGATGCGCCAGCCACTAGTTCGCTCTTGCACTCTTTCGCTCTTTAAAAATGAAAGGAATTATACTTGCCGGAGGCTCCGGCACACGTCTTCATCCGCTTACACTGGCCGTTTCAAAACAATTGATGCCCGTGTATGACAAACCGATGATTTATTACCCGCTGTCGATTTTAATGCTGGCTGGTATTCGCGATATTCTCATTATTTCGACGCCCCACGATTTGCCGCATTTTGAAAAATTGCTTGGCGATGGTACGCGTATTGGATGCCGTTTCAGCTATGCTGTTCAGCCTGATCCCGACGGATTGGCGCAGGCGTTTATCATCGGCGAAGAGTTTATTGGCGATGATAAGGTTGCACTAGTGCTGGGCGACAATATTTTCTACGGATCGGGTTTGTCGAAATTGCTACAGGCCAACAACGATCCCGACGGTGGTGTTGTGTATGCCTATCAGGTGCATGATCCCGAGCGTTATGGCGTAGTGGAGTTTGATGAGCATTTTAATGTTTTATCTATCGAAGAGAAACCGGAGAAGGCTAAATCAAATTATGCGGTTCCGGGTTTGTATTTCTATGACAATGACGTTGTTGAAATTGCTAAAAATATTAAACCGTCGCCCAGAGGTGAATTGGAAATTACAGATATAAACCGGGTATATCTGGAGCAGGGCAGGCTCAAAGTTGGCGTACTGGACCGGGGAACGGCCTGGCTTGACACTGGCACGTTTGAATCGCTAATGCAAGCCGGGCAGTTCGTTCACGTTATTGAAGAGCGACAAGGATTAAAAATAGGTTGTATCGAAGAGATTGCTTACCGTATGAAGTTCATCAATGCAGACCAACTCGCTACTATTGCTCAGCCTTTAGTCAAAAGTGGTTATGGACGCTATTTATTAAATCTGCTGAAATAGAGATAGTTATTCAGGTGGTATAAAAGCAAATAAAAAAACGCCGGGGCAAGTTGCTCCGGCGTTTTTTATTGACCTAACCTATGAGAAATGTCTATGCTAACGGTTGCTCAAACAAAGCGTTCATTAGCGACAGGACAAAGGTAAAGGCTGAATGAGGTACTATTTGAGCGCAGAAACACCGGTTTTTGCTAGTAGAAATTAACCAGGCAAAAGCCCGCACTTTAGTACGTAGAAATACGCATTGGTAAGTAATTTATATGGTATAACTATTTGTATTTCAGTTGATTATATTCTTGTTTTGTGATTGTGTGAAGTTGATGTACAAACATAGTTATCGTAATTTAGATTCGCTTTTCGATTTTATCCATTCCAGAGCAACCTTACTTCATTTTGTTTCAACCCTTTTTTTTATGAATGATAACGTTTTCAATGAAAATGCAGGGAGCTTTCTCAGCCCCAAAGAAACTAGGCCCATGAAGGAGGCATATCGCAACGGTAAGCTAGCCTGTGGTCACAAAGAGAATGAGTATACTCGTTCGGAGTTTTTTGGTCTCACAAAAGTAAATGAACTGCTTAAGCAGCCAGGCTGCGTGGGCATCCGCATCCATTATGCCAATCGCTGGGAAGATGACAACGGCAAACCTACCGAACAGGGCAAGGGAAAACTCAACTCCCGTGTTTTATTGACAGGTGTAGATTCACGGGGTAGAGATTTGCCGGCTCATACTGGACATGGCGGGTTAAAGGATGATGGTGGCGATGGTAATGATGGGGAAATGACAGTGGGCAATGGAAGACCATGTCCTCAATATTGTGGCAATTAAAATATGAAATGAATCAATTCTTTACCCCCTATCAAGATTATCCAATAGCCTTTATTGCCGAATTGATAACCCTATTGCCAATAATAATAGGGTTATTTCGTATTCATTCAAGTAAGTATGAAATTAAATTTTTAGTGCTATTTTTCTTTTGTTTTTTTGCAAAAGATATACTTTCTAATATGCTAGCTTTTAGGAAGGAAAACAACTTATTTATTTACAATCTATTTTCCTTTATTGAGTTGCTGTTTTTAGCCGTATTTTTTTATGCTAACCATAGAATACATTCAGAAAAATACAGGCGAATAATAGTTTTAGGTGGGATACTAGCTCTAATTGTAAATCTATTTTCGTATACAAGAAGTGATTTTTCTGCCGGAAATTTTACAATCGTCAGACTGTATGGTATATTAATAACAATAACTTTTTTTGAACGTTTGTTGTCAGAATTGCGAATAAAAAATATTCTGAGTTATTCTATGTTCTGGATAAATAGTGGATTGTTGTTATTTTTCTGTGGGACTTTTTTTATATTCCTTTTAAGCGATAAAGTCCTGTCCAGCAAAGCTAGACCTGATATATTTCAACAATATTGGGATACAAATTTAATTTTTTACATCCTTTTCTGCTTATTGGCATCTATTGGAATTTGGCTTAGTAAATACGATCAGGAAAATTTAATTTGATACATTTATTTTAAAGGATAAGTAGCAGCTTGCTGTAATTGCTATTATAACGTTCGATTGCTATAACAACAACCCATACCGAGTTACCTTATAATTATAAGCGGTTGACCAATTTATTAACAACAGATAAAGTTTCTCCTGCTAAACTTTACCATTTACTCAATAGTTGCCGTTAATTCGTTGATATTCAGTATACATTATTGAACTTTACTTTGCAGATTAGTTCGTAGACAGCTCTTATGTCAATAGACTCCAGTTTTGTGATTGCCGTGGGTACGGCCGTGTTATTGACGATGGCGGTGTTCATCATCATTTTCGTGGCTTATTACCAGCAAAAACAGGCAAAACAACAACTGGCCTTCAAGGAATTGCAGGTCCAGCATCGGCGCGACCTGATGGCCGCAACTTTCCGGGGGCAGGAAGAAGAACGAAAACGACTGGCCGAAGATATGCACGATGGCATT
>CAXVWN010000032.1:0-6224 GCA_964263725.1 Spirosoma sp. | reverse complement strand
CGGAAGGCATTCTATGAATTCCACGCAGCCTTAATTGAGCCCTGGGATGGCCCAGCCTCTATTTCATTTACGGACGGCCGCATTGTTGGCGCCACCCTCGACCGCAATGGCCTGCGTCCATCACGCTTCTGGGTAACCAATGAGGATGTAGTCATTATGGCGTCTGAGGTTGGTGTTCTGGATATTGACCCCGCGAAAGTGGTGTCGAAAGGACGCTTACAACCAGGCAAGATGTTTCTGGTCGATATGGAACAGGGACGTATTGTGTCGGACGAAGAAATCAAAGCCGAAATCTGTACCCGCAAACCTTATCAGCAATGGCTGGATGAGAACAAAGTCCGGATTCAGGATCTGGAAGCGCCCATTCGGACGTATAGCCCGTATGATCCGGCTAAACTGCTTCGGATGCAACAGGCCTTTGGCTTCACATCGGAAGATTTGCGGATGATTCTGGCCCCGATGGTTGAAACGGGCAAAGAAGCTCTCGGTTCTATGGGAACCGACGTTCCATTAGCGGTGCTATCGGAACAAAGTCAGCATTTGAGTCACTACTTCAAGCAGTTGTTTGCACAGGTAACGAACCCGCCAATCGACTCGATTCGGGAGCGGTCTATCATGTCGCTTATTTCGTTTGTTGGTGCTACCTACAACCTCTTAAGCGAATCGCCCAAACATTGTCGTCAGGTTGAACTTGATCAACCGGTGTTAACGACAAAAGAGTTTGATAAACTGCGCTTTATCGATAAGCCAAATTTTCAGGCGAAAACCATCAACTGCTTATTTACGGCCGATGGTCAGGGTAAATCGCTGGAGCGTGCTCTGGAACGAATTTGCCGTTATGCCGAAGATGCTATTCAGGATGGCTACTCGATTCTGGTACTCTCTGACCGGGCCATTGACAGCAGCCACGCGCCTATTCCGTCATTACTGTCCACATCGGCCATTCACCACTACCTGATCCGGCAAGGGTTACGTGGCAAAGTTGGTATTGTGGTCGAAGCGGGCGATGTATGGGAAACTCACCACGTTGCCACCCTCATCGGGTACGGCGCATCGGGGGTGAATCCCTACATGGCTTTCGAAACGATTGCCAATATGAAGGAAAAAGGGCTGTTACAGGTTGATTATGACCTCGATAAGCTCTTCAAAAACTACATAAAAGCCGTGGATGGCGAGTTACTCAAAATCTTCTCGAAGATGGGTATCTCCACACTTCAATCGTATCAGGGTGCCATGATTTTCGAGTGCCTCGGCCTGAACGAGGACGTAGTTGGCCGGTACTTTACCGGGACGATATCACGCATTAGCGGCATGGGACTGGACGAGATTGCCCGTGAAATTCTGGTGCGTCATTCGGTAGCTTTTCCAGACATGCCGACCTCGGCTCCACGGTTGGAAGTAGGTGGTATTTATCAATGGAAACAGCGGGGCGAAAAGCACATTTTCAATCCTGACACCATTCACCTGCTCCAGCAGTCGACCCAGAAGAACGACTACGGAATTTTCAAGAAATACTCAAAACTCATTGACGATCAGACGCAGAAAGCAATTACGTTACGCGGTCTGCTGAAGTTTAAGAAGGGAACATCGGTTCCGCTGGATGAAGTCGAATCCATTGAAAGCATATTTAAACGCTTTGCAACGGGTGCCATGTCGTTCGGTTCCATCTCATGGGAAGCTCACACTACATTAGCCATTGCGATGAACCGCATTGGCGGTAAGAGCAACTCAGGCGAAGGTGGCGAAGATGAATTGCGCTATACTCCGCTCCCTAATGGCGACAGTATGAACTCGGGAATTAAGCAGGTAGCCTCCGGCCGATTTGGTGTAACGAGCTACTACCTGACCAACGCTCGCGAATTACAGATCAAGATGGCGCAGGGTGCCAAACCCGGCGAAGGTGGTCAGTTACCGGGTTTTAAAGTGGACGACTGGATTGGTCGAACGCGCCACTCAACACCCGGTGTGGGCCTGATTTCGCCCCCGCCCCACCACGATATTTATTCGATTGAAGATTTAGCACAACTGATTTCTGACCTTAAAAACGCAAACCGGGCCGCCCGGATTAGTGTCAAATTAGTGTCGGAAGCTGGGGTTGGTACAATTGCTACCGGTGTTGCCAAAGCCCACGCCGACCACATCCTGATTTCGGGACATGATGGCGGTACGGGGGCTTCACCCCTCTCGTCAATCCGGCACGCGGGCTTACCGTGGGAATTGGGTCTGGCCGAAGCGCACCAAACGCTGGTTAAAAACAAACTCCGTGGTCGCGTTACCGTGCAAGCCGACGGACAGATGCGTACGGGTCGCGACCTGGCGATTGCCGCCTTGCTCGGTGCCGAAGAGTTTGGCGTGGCTACAGCCGCGCTGGTCGCAACGGGTTGTATTATGATGCGCAAATGCCATCTGAACACCTGCCCTGTAGGTGTGGCAACACAGAATAAAGAACTGCGTGCGCTGTTTACGGGTAAGCCCGAACATGTGGTAAATATGTTCACCTTCCTGGCCATGGAACTCCGGGAAATTATGGCTGAGTTGGGCTTCCGTACGATCAATGAAATGGTTGGACAGGCGCAGATGCTCGAACTTCGGGATAACCTGCCCCATTGGAAATACAAGAAAATCAACCTGAATGCTTTACTATACAAAGAGCCAACCAACCTCGATGTAGCCTTGTACAAGCAGGAAGAACAGAATCACCACCTAGACGACGTTCTCGACCGGAAACTAATCGAGATTGCTCAGCCTGCGCTGGCATCCGGCGAGTCGGTTTATGGTGAGTTCACCGTACAAAACATTGATCGAAGCATTGGCACCATGTTGTCCAATGAGATCTCGAAAGTGTACGGCGGTCCGGGCCTTCCCGATAGCACGATCCACGTTAAATTACGGGGCACGGCCGGGCAAAGTTTTGGTGCATTCTCCACTGCGGGTATTAAACTCGAACTTGAAGGCGATGCCAACGATTACTTTGGCAAGGGTCTCTGCGGAGCACAACTGATTGTATATCCCGACCGGACGGCCCAATTTAAACCAGAGGAAAACAGCATTGTTGGTAACGTGTCATTCTACGGTGCCACATCGGGCGAAGCCTTCATTCGGGGTATGGCAGGTGAGCGATTCTGCGTTCGTAACTCTGGTGCGAAAGTCGTTGTTGAGGGCGTGGGTGACCACGGACTCGAATATATGACAGGAGGACTGGTCATCATCTTGGGACAAACGGGTCGCAATTTCGCGGCTGGCATGTCGGGCGGTGTTGCATATGTATACGATCAGGACGGTGCGTTTGCGTCTAAAGTTAACCATGAGATGGTGAACTTAGAGAGCATCACCGACGAAGATCAGGGCATCATTCGCGAATACGTCGAGAAGCATTTCCAGTACACAACCAGCAATGTAGCATTAGCGCTTATTCAGAACTGGGACCAACAAATCAGCCATTTCGTAAAAGTAATGCCCGGCGATTTCAGCAAGGCACTGGCTGGACGGGGTATCTCACTTGCCGATCAGATTCGCGACAAAAGCGTTGTTTATCAGGACATAACAGTTGATGTGACGCAGGGGTAACTGCGAAGTACTATGGGAAAACCTACCGGATTTTTAGAATTTACGCGCGAACTACCCAAAAAGCGCGATCCGCTACAGCGGATTCATGACTATAAGGAAATTGAAGTCCCGTTTTCGGAACAGGATTCGAAACGGCAGGCAGCCCGCTGTATGGACTGTGGTACGCCTTTCTGTCATAGCGGTTGCCCACTAGGCAATATCATCCCCGAATTCAACGACGCAGTTTACGAACAGAACTGGGCGTATGCCTACGAAATTCTGGCGTCAACTAACAACTTTCCAGAGTTTACGGGTCGCATTTGCCCTGCTCCTTGTGAAGCGTCGTGTGTACTGGGCATCAACAAGCCGCCTGTTGCTATCGAGTTCATTGAGAAATCAATAGCCGAAGCTGCTTTTGAACACGGTTATGTTACGGCTAAACCACCGAAAGAGCGGACGGGTAAACAGATAGCGGTGGTAGGTTCTGGCCCTGCCGGGCTGGCGGCTGCAACTCAGCTAAATAAAGCAGGCCATAGTGTAACCCTTTTTGAGCGGGCCGATCAGCTTGGCGGTTTACTGCGCTACGGCATCCCCGATTTTAAACTCGAGAAGTGGACCATCGACCGTCGGTTGGCAATTATGGAAGCCGAAGGTATAGTGTTCAAAACCGGCGTTAATGTTGGTGTAGATCTGAAAGCTAAAGACTTACTGGAGCAGTTTGATCTGGTGATGCTTACGGGCGGTTCAACTGTTCCGCGCGATCTGCCAATTCCCGGCCGCGATCTCAAAGGGATTTATCCAGCAATGGAATTTCTGAGTCAACAAAACAAACGCAACGCTAATTTACCCGTTTCGGTCGATCACCAGGGCGAGAAATACGGCGATGGTGAGCTGTTGGCAACGGATAAAAATGTTGTTGTTATTGGCGGTGGCGATACCGGTTCCGACTGTGTTGGAACCTCTAACCGGCAGGGCGCTACGAGCGTAACGCAAATTGAGTTGATGCCAATGCCGCCCAAAGATCGGGCAGAGAACACACCGTGGCCTAACTGGCCAATGATGCTTCGTACCAGTACGTCGCACGAGGAAGGTTGTGATCGCCACTGGTCAATCAATACAAAAGAATTTATCGGTGATGGAAACGGTAACCTGAAAGCCATGCGTATCGTTGACTTGACCTGGAAAAACGAAAATGGCCGAATGCAGATGGTCGAGCTACCCGGTTCTGAGCGCGATATTCCCTGCGAATTAGCCCTGTTGGCCGCTGGCTTTCTGCACCCACAACACAATGGATTGCTGGACGATCTTGGTCTCGAATACGACGAGCGGGGCAATGTAAAAGCCACCAACTACCAGACAACAACCAACCCGAACGTATTTTCGGCGGGCGATATGCGCCGGGGTCAATCGCTTGTCGTGTGGGCCATTTCGGAAGGTCGCGAAGCCGCCCGTGCTGCTGATTGCTACCTCATGGGCGAAAGCACACTCGAAGCAAAAGCCGTTTCAATGATTGAGGTGGCATAGAAAAATATCAAGCATAAAAAAGCCACTCCGAATATTGGAGTGGCTTTTTTATGCTTGATTACAACGTCACTGGCTCTTCTTTCTCGTCGAAGAACAGATAGTTCAACAAATCGCAATAGGGTTTGATGATGCGGCTACCGCGCACAATTTCATCGGCAAAGTTGGGTTTGAGAACCTCTTTATCCGTGTAACGGTGCATGAAAAACAACTCTTTTCGGCGTAGAAGTTCAATTTCAGGATGATCGGCGGGGTAGCCTTTGGGCGTTGTTTTCATTACTTCACCCGCTGCCTCCGGGAAATAGGCCCTGAATTCTTCCGCTTCGATGATATTCTTCAATTCTTCGACATTGTAGTCTACTTCTTGGCGGAATTTGGCGAGGTTAGCGGGTGTCGGTTGCCACATGCCCGCGCCTAAGAACGATTGGTTGCCGGGCTGAATATGAACGTAATAGTCAATTCGGCCTGAATGCCGACCGCCGGGCCCAACGGCAAACGCCAGGTTGGATTTGTAAGGCGCTTTGTCTTTTGAAAAGCGAATGTCGCGGTTGATCCGAAAGATGCAGTCTTTTACGGCTGTATTAGCCAGTGGTTCGAAGGGACTTAAACCCGCCAATACCCGCTCAATTACGCCACAAAGCTCCCCTTTGGCAGCATCATACCGGGGTCGATTCGCATGAAACCAGTCACGATTATTATTTTGAACAAGTTCGCGCATGAACTCTAGCGTTGGGGCCGTAAAGACCGCTTTTGAGGCAAATTTTGTTGTCATAACTAATCAAAGATAAGCAATCAAAGCCTATGTTGATTAGCCGATATGTCAGTTTACCCCGAAAAGTTGTCGTTTAAATTGCCGGGGACACATGTGCTCAACGGATCGAAAAGCACTGCTAAAATGTGTCACACTATTAAAGCCTGATTCATAGCAGGCATCTGTAATACTTTTAGCGGGATTACTCAAAACTACTTTGGCGAGACGAATACGTTCGGTTAAAATAAACTGCACCGGCGACATACCCAGTTCACTTTTGAATAGCCGAAAAAAGTGTGATTTCGACAAACAAGCCTTATCACAAAGCTCCTCAACGGATAGCCCGCGTGTCAGATTTTCACGAATATACGTCACGACATACGCCAACCGATTCGTGTTAATATGC
>CAXVWN010000031.1:0-3739 GCA_964263725.1 Spirosoma sp. | reverse complement strand
TTACTACCATTTTTACTGATTTAGCCGGGTCAACCCACTCGGACAGGTCTATAATGACTTTCTTTGATGGTCTTGGAAACTTTTAATTTGATAGAAGAAACGTGTAATTTCGTGTTAAGCACAGATGGGTTGCACGCTTATTGATTACTAAATTCCATTGGTAGCTTGGGCACTTAATTTAGTCTAAACCCTGATCAACCAAGCCAGTGAACTCTAATTGACCGCCGATCATTTTCAGCGCATTTTCCGCGGGTTACTATCGTTAAAACCGTACGTACCCTGATACGGTCTTTCTAAAGCTGCTAAAACAGATACGTTTATCGAGGTATACACTCCCTATGGCTGTAATAAAGGCATACAAAATTAGGGGTGAGTATAATAGCTAGTGATCGACTTTTCCGACGACTTTCTCCCGTTGAAAATTGCCGGTTCCTAGCTGTTTAGAAACGAACTAGTGATAGTCGTAAATGCCCAGTGATTTTCTACAGCTGTATATGATCTGTTGACGTGGACAAATAAGGCTGGGCCGCAAGTCGAACGCGACTCCGAGACGGACCCTGCCGAAGTGAAAAAAGAAGAGGGACTCTAAGCTACTTGATATACTTGGTAGCGCTCAACCTTCGGCGATTCGGCCTACTTTATGAAAATTTCAGATTCCCAAAAGGTGACCTAGTTAGATCGATCAACTCAGATATATAGTAGCACATATACCTTTGGTTCTGCTTTATAACTACGTTAAAAACTACCCACCAATAGTGGCCATCGATTCACTAATCGGACCGCCGAACCGCAGACTTCGGTTTTGTTCAGCTTGAAATCCATCAGCGGGTCGGTGGGCGAAGGCTTGCAAAAAAGCGTCTGTCAGTAACTCATCCGATGCACCATTTCGTAGCAACGCACGAACATCGAGAACCCCATCGTCATATAAACAGGTTTTGAGCGTGCCCTGAGCCGTTAACCGAATGCGATTGCAGGTCCCGCAAAACGTTCTGCTAAAAGCGGCAATCACCCCGATTGTACCCTGATGGCCTGGAATATGATAGGATGTCGACGTGGAAAAGGGCGAGTCAGCCTGTTTTTGAAGACCCGGAAAGTGCGCTCGCAATGCGTCCTCAATCCGGCGGTAGGTCCAGTGAAGAATAGGATAATGATTGCCTTCCCCATTAAAGGGCATTTCCTCAATAAATCGAACAGCAACAGGAAAGGAGCGGGTTAAATTCGCCAGGGGAATTAAGTCCTGCGTATTTTGCCCATCCATCACTACCGCGTTGATTTTGGTTTGAATGCCAGCGGTTAACAGTTTATCAAGGGTTTTCAACACGGCGGGCAACTCATCACGACGCGTAATTTGCTTGAACCGGTCGCGATCCAATGTGTCCAGACTCAGATTGACCGATCGGACGTTTAAAGCCACTAAATCAGCAATATGGGGAGCGGTTAACACCCCGTTAGTCGTTAGCGATAGATCATGTATGCCTTCAATACTTGCCAGACGATTGAGAAAACCCATCAGGCCTGCCCGGACAAACGGCTCTCCACCGGTAATGCGCACCTTGTCTACACCCATCCGGGCCAGCACACGTACGACCCGCTCCATCTCCTCATACGTCAATACCTGATGCTTCGGTAGATACTTAATGCCCTCAGCGGGCATGCAATAAAAACACCGGAGATTGCATCGGTCCGTTACGGCCAGCCGAAGGTAAGTAATGGGGCGGTTATGGTTATCGTAGATCATTTAAAGGCTTACGCGAAGGTTGTTGTACGGATTAGAAAGAACAGAGCCGGAACCAAGTTGATCTGTTCCGGCTCTGTTCTTTCACCATCATTTATTTCTAAATCCGTTTTTCCAATTGGGGCTTAAACGGCTGATTATACTGCCGTTTACCAGTGTTTTTATACAAGGCATTGGCTACCGCGCCAAACACAGGCGGGAAGGGAGGTTCACCTAAACCCGTCGGATCGAAGTCATTTTCGACAAAGTGAACCTCAATCTTCTTGGGTGCTTCGTTATGGCGAATGAGCCGGTAATTGTTGAAGTTACTTTGCTCGGCAGCCCCGTTTTTATGCGTTAAGGCACCGTAAAATGCATTACCGATCCCGTCGACCACCGCGCCCTGCACCATATTGGTGGCCGATTCTGGGTTGACGACGATACCACAGTCCATTGCGCTGAATACCCGTTCCACGTAGGGCTGTCCTTCCCGGGTCACCATATCGACCACGTGGGCCGCGTAAGAATTATGACAGAAATAAGCCGCTACCCCCCGATGGTACTTCTCGTTACCAGGCTTGTTCCAGCCCGACTTGTCCCGTACCAGCGTGAGCACACCCGCATACCGATCAGCGTCATACTCATTGTTTTTGCCGACGGGAGCCTCCTTAGCCTTTTTTAAGAGTTCAAGTCTGAACTCGATGGGATCTTTGCCCATGGCCTCAGCCACTTCATCCAGGAAGGATTGTTCGGCAGCTGCGTTGAAGTTCGAGCGCGGAGCTCGGAAAGCGCCAATGGTTATATTAGACGGTATTTCCCAACCTTCAGCCAGGTAATTATCAACGGCTCCAGCCGGGAAACGGTTGGCGTGAATAGCATGCTCGGGTATACCACCCCCTTTCACATGGAACCCAATCAGGTTTTTGTTCGCATCTAAGGCGGCCCGGTAGGTAGCCGTGTACATGGGCCGATAGATGCCATAGGTCATGTCATCTTCGCGGGTGTAGATCAGTTTGATCGGGGCTTTAACCTGTTTGGAGATCAGCGCTGCTTCATACATATATTGACTATACGCCCGGCGGCCAAAGCCACCTCCCATCCGCGTCATTTGAATCTCGATCTTGTCGGCAGGCAGGTTTAATAGTTTCGTTAGCGTGGGTTCAGCCCAACCCGGCGCTTGCAGAGGTCCGGCTACTACCGCTTTTTCGGCTGTCACATGGGCGAAGAAATTCATCGGCTCCATGCAGTTATGGGCCAGAAAAGGCGCATTATAGGTTCGTTCGATTACCTGAGCCGCATTTTTGAACGCCGTTTCAGGGTCGCCGTCTTTTCGTAATTCTTGCGCGGGCTTTTTGGCCCATTCCCCCATTTTTTCCAGTTGGGCCGCCGTACTTTCCAGCTCACCCGGAACTGTCACTTCCCGTTTCCCGCCCCGGCCCATCATCGTATCTTTGGTGTCGCCGATGGGCTCCCACTGGACTAGTAGCTTTTTGCGGGCATTCATGACTTCCCAGGTCGTTTTACCCACTACGACCAACAACTCGTTGAACGTACGGGTATCGAAGCCGCCCTGCTCGAAACCTTCTGGATACAGTTTTAGGGTGAACACATCCTTGATGCCCGGCATTTTGAGGGTTTGCGAGGCATCGAACGATTTAAGCTTCATCCCGAAGGCCGGTGGGTGCTGAATCATAGCGATCAACATCCCCTCAGCCCGGTAGTCCAATCCGAACAGTGGTTTACCCGTCACTATTTTTAATCCTTCAACGTTTTTCTTCGGTTTTCGGACAATGGTAAAATCTTTTGGGGCTTTTAGCTTCATGCCTTTGGGCACTGCTAGGGTTGCGGCTTTGCTGGCCATTTCGCCGTACTTTGCCGATTTTCCGCTCGCATGATGTAATACGCCGGCTTTGGTCGTCACTTCATTGACGGGCACCCCCCAGGTTTGAGCGGCGGCTTCGCACAACATTTGTCGGGCGGCTGCCCCGGCTTCGCGAAGTGGTTTCCAGTACATGCGAACCGAAT
>CAXVWN010000030.1:0-4430 GCA_964263725.1 Spirosoma sp. | reverse complement strand
AGGGGTTTTTCTATAGAACACCAACTAGCCAAAAACGTTTTATTTAAGAATGGATGTCAAGCTAATGAAGCTGTTTAAACTTTTGAAACAAGTCAAAATAAGGGTGAATTTGTCATGCTGACCGGTCCGCCGGTGCGGCAGGACAAAAAATATAATAATGTGATATACACAGGAGTCAAATGGCTAACTAAAACTCTTTATCTTACTTATTAGGTTGACGCTCAGTTTTAAATAAAACGTTTTTGGCTAGTTGGTGTTCTATAGAAAAACCCCTACCAATATGGCTGCGCACGTAGAAAAGAGTAACAAAAATGTTAAGAAAGTGGCCACCAAAGCACCCAAGGTGCATGGCGCACCCAAAGTTCCAAAGTACGAACAGGGCGAATCGGGCATTATGACTACGGGTATAACGATCAAGAACAAGAAATAACAGGAAAACGGACGAAGCAAAACGTGCGATAAATAGCTAGTAGCCATTTATCGCACGTTTTTTTATTGTTGATTTAGATACTAACGCTACTTTTTCTCAGCGACCAAATAAATTTGAGCATCACCCAATTGGTAGGGTAGCTGCTCAGTTGAGTTAAAGACAGCTATAGTTTGTAATCCGTAACGGGCCAGCAGTCGCTTGATTTCCGACAGCGTATAGACGTAGTGTTTGAAATACTGCTTTTCAACACGGTCAGCTTTGGTATAAGTGAGTTCGGTTGCCATATAACTTTCACCAACTACATATGCATTTTGGATGTCCATCGTCAGATCGCCCAGTACATAGTGTTTCGTTAGGGGGAAATTCGGCAGTATGCTTTCAGCAACCAGACCGGAGTTGATCACAAAGCGAGCACCGGATTTCAACACGTTGGCCACCTTTTGAACAAACGCATCCATGCCTTCATAATCCACATAACCGAAACTATTGCCCAAACAATAAGCGCCATCGAAGATGGAATTAATCTTGGTTGTTAATATATCCCCGTGAATCACCTGCACAGCCAACTGTTCGGCCACTATTTGCTCCCGTAGTTTCCGGACAAATTCGGCGGATATGTCTAAGCCCGTCAGCCGAAATCCTCGTTTGGCCAACTCAATTGTGTGCCGACCGTATCCACACGGAATATCGAGCAGCGCAGCTCCGGGCTGTACCTTAAGCGTTGCTATCAGGAAATCCACTTCCTGCTGTGTCCATTCAGTCGTTGCCGCCCGTTCCCACATCTCGCAATTGAGGCCAGCAAAAAAATCCTTATACCATTCGTTTTTAATGATGGTGTTCATTGTGTATAAATAAAAAAGTTTAGGACAGGCGTAACCTGCTCTGGGCTAATCATATATCGAAAACACAAGTTGGTCGCTTACAAGGCTACCCTATAAGCAAAGAAGAACAAGCCGAAGCCTGACGAGGTGTCGGTAAGACAAGGAGAAAAAAAGGTCGACAACTCGAAAGGAGTTGGAGAAAAAAGATCCACGTAGGATCTTTAAGCAAGGGTAAGCACAGGCCTGCTTGTTTAGTAGCAAGGCGAAGATAGTAAACGAATAGGGATAAAAGCAACCGCTTTTGTTTGAGTATCAGTCACTTTGCAGTGAAACTCTAATTTGATCTAAGTAAGAATGCGCCTGTTTGCTGTAGGGCAACGATCAATTTCAACAGATAACTAAATTAATATCCGCCATAAAACTTCCGCAGTCCCCACTCAATAGTTACTAGCGTTAGCACGACAAAGAACAACCAGCGCCAGTTAATGAGTTCGTTCATTTCTTCGGTACTCGTCAATCGAGCAGGGTGTGGGCGGGTAGTCAAATTACGCACAAGTTCGTCCGTTTGGCTGGCGGTATAAAAATGTCCACCGCTTTGTTGCGCTAACTGGCGAAGCATGCCATGATCGGCAGTGGTGTTGAGGGCTTCAAGTTGCAGATCACGCACGACAAACTGCCCCGATGCCTGTTCAGCCTTGTTATTAAACGAAGCGTCGCCCGCAGTAACACTGGCCTTGAAGCGATAAGCCCCCTCGGGCAGACGACTAATCTCAAAACGGCTATTAGCCGATGTGGGCGTGTAGTTATAGGAGCGCGTTAGCCCCTTTTCATCACTAATTTCCAGTCGAACAGGTTTATCAAATAGCCGCTCGTAAATATCATTGTATAGTTCGGTTTCGAAAATGACTTTTTCGCCCGCCACAAATTCATTACGAATTGGATAGACGCGAAGCTTGCGCCGATCTTCTTTCACCGAAATCAACTGAATTACTTTCTGAATTAATTCATCGACTACTTCCTGCTTATCCGTTAAGGCATATTCTTCAAGACGCCATGACCATAGCCCCTCCCCTGCCAGAACGGCCGTTTTACGCGGACTGGTTACGTTTAGCGCCAGCAACGGCTTTGTTGTACGAACGCTGCCAACTTGTTGCCAAAGTACAACTTCGCTCCCCGGCTGCAACCTAAACTCACCATACGGCACCAACATCGGCGGCAGTTTAGCCAGAATCTCAAGGCGGGCCGGGTCAAGATTAAGTTGCTTGAATTCAGAATTAAATACGCCCGTCACTTTATCGCTTTGATTCGGTTGGGCATTCACCTGCATTACCGGATTCGACGTATTAAACGGCCCCATTGATGACTGATTACCAAGTACAAACAACACGGGTGTATTCTTAGCCAAATACTTTTGTGCCAATGCATTGCCTACACCTCCATTATCAGGAATTTGGTGCAGAATAATCAAATCGTACACCTTATCCGCCGGTGGTGTAGCCTCAGCCGGCGTTCCGGTCAGAATACGGACATCGACTTCATAGTTCTGATTTTTTTCCAGAATGTTTCGTAAAGCCTTTACATCCGGGTGAGGTGTCAGCGCCAGCAGAAGCACTTTTTCTTTTCCGTCAATGACATCTAAATATACATCCTGCCGGTTGTTACGCGTACTAAATTCGCCGGATTGTGGCAGTACTTCTACCACATAATGCTGAACTCCTTTCTGCGTGGCTGTCGTTTGAAATGTTAGTTGGTCGAACGTGTCATTTTTCCCTAAACTGACGGCCTGCCTGCCTAACTCTTTACCATTCTGTCGCAATACAACCGTTGCACTACGCCCTTGAAATCCATTACTAACAACCTCAGCCTTTACGGGAAACTGGTTGCCTAAATACGCGATCCGATTGGCAATAATACCTTTGAGTTGGATATCTTTTTTGGGAATTGTATCGCCCAAGCCAATCGTCTGTACAGCAAATGGATACTGTCCAAATGTCGGAGAAAGTCCCTGGTTAACAATTCCATCCGACACCAAGACAACATCGGTTAGATTACGCCCTTCGTAGTCCGAGCGAATACTCGATAGCAAGCCCGACAAATCTGTTGTGCGCTGGGTGAAGGGGATTTGCGTTAAGTCCGATTCGCCGTCGCTCTCATCCGCAGCCTGATTGCCAAACGTATGAACTGACACGTCTAATCCCTTGTCGGTCAATTGTTTCCGAAGCGTTTGCAATCCTTCTAATGTTCGGGTAAGCGCCGGCCGGCCACCAGCCGCCACCGACTCAGAATTGTCGATCGCCAACACAACTTTAGGTTTCTCGGTCAACGTTCGCAGGCTGCGAATTAGTGGATTCAGCAACAAAAAAGTTAGGAAACTAACAACAATAAACCGTAGTGCGGCTAGCCCGTAGGTCGTTCGTTTGTCGAATCCACCCACAGTAGTTCCACTACCTACCAGATGCGGCAGAGGCTGGTACATTGCAAACGCATATACCGCCCCAACGAGCAGACACACCAGAATCCACCAGGGTGAGGATTGAAAAATAACGTCAGATCGCATCAAAGAAGGGTTGTAGTTTGAGCCGGGCCGCCGGTACGGTTTATCGTGTGAGGTAGTTTTAACTAACAAACCTCAAGCGATAGACATCTATGTAAGCATTCCTCCATCCACTTGCAGAACTTGACCAGTGATA
The DNA here is from genome assembly GCA_964263725.1 of Spirosoma sp. Taxonomy (GTDB): domain Bacteria; phylum Bacteroidota; class Bacteroidia; order Cytophagales; family Spirosomataceae; genus Spirosoma. The sequence goes on along the minus strand of CAXVWN010000030.1, from coordinate 489 downwards.
TACCGAGAGAGATCGGAGGCTAGAAAAACAGCACAATCAGCTACTTCTTCGGGTTGACCACCCCGTTTCATTGGAATTTGCTGTTTCCATTCTTCAAGCGCTTTCTCATTGATTTCACCGGTCATTTCAGTCTCAATAAAACCCGGTGCAATTGCATTGGAGCGAATATTTCGCGAGCCCAATTCAAGCGCCACCGATTTTGTAAAACCGATTATACCCGCCTTCGACGCTGCATAATTAGCCTGGCCCGCATTGCCCCGAATACCAACAACTGAGGTCAGGTTAATGATTGAGCCAGATTTCGCTTTCATCATGGTTTTGATGGCCGCTTTTGTAAGATTAAAGACCGACTTTAAGTTAACGTTAATAACAGAATCCCATTGTTCTTCTGTCATGCGCATCAACAATCCATCTTTCGTAATTCCGGCATTATTAATAAGCACATCAAGTTTGCCGAAGTCGGCGAGTACCTGAGTAATAAGATCTTCG
>CAXVWN010000029.1:0-5669 GCA_964263725.1 Spirosoma sp. | reverse complement strand
AAGGTTGATCGGCTTTAGGCCCACTAAAAACTGCGCTGTTAGGATGGCGTAGAAAGGAAAAACGATGTTTAGGTAATGCGGTAATTGAAACCCGGATAACGAAAATAACGCAAAAGTCAGCAATCCGGAACCAAGCGAAACGTATTCAGGTAGTGGATTCTGCCGTTTGATTATCCCCATCAATGCCTTGCCAATGCCTACATAAAGCGGTAATGACCAAGGTAAAAACGCCCAAAGCAGTGTATGGACGAAAAATAATTTGTCACCTTCGCCTTTGATCGGACCCGTGTTGAAGAATCGTCCAAACTGGCTGTCCCAGAAGAAAAACCGAACACCCGAAACCCCCGTTTGACCGAAAATGACTTTTTCCGGGTGTACATCGAATTGTTGATATAGACAGTAAATTTCGGGCAGTGTGAATGCAAATGACAAAGTGATGGCTACGTACCAGCGTATCTTGAGCAACTCCCGCCAGTGCCCGGTCAACAACCAGTGCAATACTAAACCGCCACCAATTGGGATAAGTACAAAGACGCCTTTTGTCATCAATGCACATCCGGTCAGGAGGGAGCCGACAACTAAATGAAGCCAGCTTTTAGATGGGCTAAATCCGGGTGACAGGCCATTTTTATTGCCCAGAAAGACCCGATAAAAATGATACGCTGGCCCGATAATGAGCGGCATCAGATAAGGTTCGGCCCGTACGTCGCTGTTGGATAAAACCCCATGAAACGCTGTCAGGAGTACCAGGGTGGCCACCTGTGCCACTGTTTTTGAGTAGGCTAGCCGGGCAAATTGATAGGTATAAACTACGCTGCTGAGAAAAAACAGGAGTGCCGGGAATTTATAGGCAAAGGTGTTGACGCCGAAAATTCGGTAACTTGTCGCAATAACCCAAAACGGGAAATGTGGTTTGTCGAGCCAGTCGCTGCCAACCGCGTAAAGGTTCACAAAATCACCCGTTTGGGCCATCTGTTTGGCAATGCAGGCATACAAGGCACCATCGAGTTCCATAACAGGGGGAAACAGGCCGGTGGCATTCAGAAACACACCCACCGCGAGTAGGGCATAAAACCAGCGGTCATCGAAGGGAGGATACTTATCGGTCATTTGTTGGTATTGGGGCCGTCAGCACGGTTGCCATTTAGTGTCATCTGTTGGGTTCAGGTATCGAATGGCAACGATTAACCATACCGGCAGACCGGCGACCCGGAACAGCAACCACCTACTGACAATAATGACCGCTTAACGACTTTTGAGGGGTCAAAGTACGTAAGAAAACCGTAATTCGTTGTTGAATCAGTACCTACGTGCAACAAATCGTTCTGCCTTCTATCTTTGGTCTATGCAAGATGCTAAACTCTTACTCGTCGATGATGATCCCGACGTATTGCTAGCGGCTCGACTGCTGCTCAAACGACACGTTGGGGCGGTAGATATCGAGAAAAATCCCGAAAAACTGCCGTTTCTACTCAACAATAATCGTTACGACGCTATTGTGCTCGACATGAATTTTCAGCGCGATGTGAGCAGTGGCCGCGAGGGATTTGCCTGGCTGGATCGCATTCTTGACATTGATCCCAGAGCGAGGGTGATTCTATTCACCGCGTATGGCGATGTTGAAATGGCCGTGCGGGCTATCAAAGCCGGTGCGGTTGACTTTGTGTTGAAACCCTGGCAGAACGATAAGTTTTTAGACACGATTCGTGGAGCTGTTGAAGGCCGAAAGCAAAGCGAGGAAGAAAAAGAAGAATTGCCAAAAGGCAAAGACAAAAAAAGCAGTTTCATAAATCAATCAATCATTGGCAGTGCCATGCGCCCGGTTCTCGATACCGTTGCGCAAGTGGCCCCAACGGATGCTAACGTTCTGATTCTGGGTGAGAATGGAACGGGCAAAGATTTAATTGCGCGTGCTATTCACGATCTCTCGCTCCGGCGCGACAAGCCATTTGTGAGTGTCGATGTGGGCGCGTTGACCGAGAGTTTGTTCGAGAGTGAACTTTTTGGCCATGTTAAAGGAGCCTTCACCGATGCCCGCGACGACCGCGCCGGACGATTTGAGGAAGCCAACGGCGGCACTATTTTTCTGGATGAGATTGGCAATCTGACGCCTTCTCAACAAGCCAGACTTCTAACCGTACTGCAACAGCGGCAGGTTACGCGGGTGGGGTCAAACAAAGCTCGAACGCTGGATGTTCGTCTCATTTGCGCCACCAATGCTGATCTTAACGAGCGAGTAACGGAGCGGGCATTTCGACAGGATTTGCTTTATCGCATCAACACGATTGAACTCCATTTACCGCCCCTGCGTGAACGCCCAACCGATATTGGGTTACTGGCCGACTATTTTCTGAAAAAATACGCCAAACAGTATAATCGCTCTTTGTCGGGATTGAGTCCGGCGTTATTGGGCGAGATGAAGCAATACCGCTGGCCGGGAAATGTTCGGGAGTTGCAGCATGCAGTTGAGCGTGCCGTTATTCTGGCTCGGCCTGAATTGGCTCGGCCTGATACGACTGGCTCAACGGCTGGAATGATGCTGGAACCCGGAAATTTTGTGTTCAGAAAAGATGGAAATGCAGCCTCACCCGTTAATGAAACCCTGCAACTGGAAGACATGGAACGGCAGCTGATTCAGCAGGCGATGCAAAAATATCGGGGCAGTATTACCGACGTAGCGCGGGAACTGGGCGTATCGCGGCAGGCGCTGTACCGACGACTAGAGAAGTTTGGCTTGTAAACGAACTTCGTTTTGAGTCAAATTTAAACAGGCTTATTCAGTTCTATCTCAATGGCTTCTTTTGCTAATTGAAGTATTTCATCGGGCGTTCGTCCGGCGGGTTCGATGCCGGGTAAGGCTCGCCACGACATTTGCGAAAACGAAGTAAGCGGAAACATACCTTTGGGGTTAAACCGACCCGTTCCCTGAATGGCAATGGGTACCACGAGTGCCGAGGGTGCGCGTTTGAGTAGGGTAGCCACTCCGCCCGTTACAAAAGGGCGCATCTGGCCCGTGGTCGATCGTGTTCCTTCCGGAAAAATTACGGCCGATAAATTTTGCTGTTCAATAAGCTTACCTAACCGCGCAATTTCAACAATGGCTTGCTTGGGATCTTTGCGGTTAATAAGGGCGGCTCCGCTCTTACGCAGGTTATACGATATACCCGGAATGCCGTGCGACAGTTCGATTTTAGACACAAACGTGGGCGTGTGCCGACGCAGAAACCAGATAATCGGCGATATGTCGAACATACTCTGGTGATTGGGAACGAAAATAATGGGCCGGTCGGTGGGCAGGCTGGTTGCCTGATGAAAGCTGATACGGCTACCGGTCAGATACCAGCCGTAAGCGATACTGGCGTTCATCCAGTCTACGGTTTTTTTATGGGCAGGTCGGCCCAGCAAATGAAACGCAACTACCTGAGCCACATGGAAAATACATAACACCAATCCAAAATAAAGCAGATAAATACTGCTCAATACATAGTCTAGAAGTTTCTTCATAAGGGCTGCAGGCGTCAGCGCAGTAACTATTTATGTTTCAAAATTAATAATGAGTTGCTTAATAGTCGAGAAGAAAAACGAAAGCTAACTTAAAACATCGGCTCTTTTAGCCGAACTTTGTCCGACTGGGGATAAATTGATCTGTTTATTTGTTAAGAATACATGAGCTTATCTGGCACACGTTTGGATGTTATGCGATTCGTCGGTGAAAAAATCGACGTTTCTATGGATGAATTTCTTAAACCTATCGAGACCAATTGGCAACCGTCCGATTTTCTGCCCGATACAACCAAGGAGTCATTCCTGGACGAGGTTAAATTACTCCGCGAAAGTACCCGCGAGTTATCTTACGATTACGTAGCGGTACTTGTGGGCGACACCATTACGGAAGAAGCCCTGCCGACCTATGAATCGTGGCTGATGGATATGATAGGGGTGGAGCAAGAGAAGCCACAGGCCTGGACACGCTGGATTCGCAGCTGGACCGCCGAAGAAAACCGCCACGGTGATTTACTGAACAAGTTTCTGTACTTATCGGGGCGGGTAAATATGCGGGCCATGGAAGTATCCACGCAGTACCTCATTGCCGACGGTTTTGACATTGGAACTGGAAAAGATCCATATCGTAACTTCATTTATACATCGTTTCAGGAACTGGCCACCAACGTGTCGCACCGCCGAACGGCTACCTTGGCTAAACAGGCAGGTTGCAACCAGTTGTCGAAAATATGCGGGGTAATTGCTTCTGACGAGATGCGCCACGCGAAAGCCTATAAAGATTTTGTCAGTCAGATTTTTGCCGTTGATCCGTCCGAAATGATGCTTGCCTTCGAGGACATGATGCGCAAAAAAATTGTAATGCCCGCTCATTTTCTGCGTGAAACGGGGGTTCAGATTGGTCAGACATTCAGCCATTTTTCGGATGCGGCCCAACGCTTGGGTGTTTATACGACGTACGATTATATCGACATCGCCGAAGCGTTGCTGATCGACTGGAAAATTGATTCCATCGCCGAACTTAACGATGCCGGACAACGTGCCCGCGATTATTTAATGGCGTTACCTGCCCGTTTGCGTCGGGTTGCCGAACGGACTAAAGTGCCTACGCTTGAATATCCATTCAGTTGGATTGCCGGGTAGTATGAATCGATTCGCCCTTGGTATAGGCTGGCGTATAGTGGGCATTGTCGGCCTAACCAGTGCGATAACGTATTTCTACATGCAGCAAGTCAACGGCTTGCTGCTTTTCCCTTTTCTGGTTGTTCACGCTTTTTTGTCGATAAATTTGTATCGATACGTTACGAGCCTGAACCGCAAGCTGACACGATTTCTGGAATCGGTGCGGTACTCCGACTTTGCCGTTGCTTTCCGCGCCGATAGTAATCTTGGTCCGTCTTTTTACGAATTGAACGATCAGTTTAACGAAGTATTGGACGCATTTCGGCAGGCGCGGGCCGAAAAAGAAGCGAACCTGCATTACGTTAACACCATCGTTCAGCATGTGAGCGTTGGGTTACTCACCTTCGACGCCACCGGGCAAGTTGAGTTGGTCAATCAAACGGCGTTGCGGCTACTGGGCATTTACCGAATCCGTACCCTCAACGATCTCAATGCTACCCATCCTGATCTGGCCGAAGCGCTCCGGGCGTCTACGGCTTCGCCAACCCCTGTATCTTACCAAACCGGCACGGATGGCGAACTGTCGGTACGGTGCACAGCCGTCCGGTTGCGGGGGCGACTGGTTACGGTGGCGTCGATGCAAAATATTCGTACCGAGTTGCAGCAGCGTGAACTCGAAGCCTGGCAAAACCTGACGAAGGTACTGCGGCATGAGATCATGAATTCCATTACGCCAATTGTTTCGCTGGCAGGCACCATGCGCGACATTGTCGAAACCGATTTAGTGCCGTTGGTTTCGCCCGACCGCGATGCGATGCAATCTCCAAAAACGGCAGCTTTTGTTGCCGAATCGGTCAACGATCTACGCGATGCCCTCACAACTATTGAGCAACGGGGCGCGGGTATTATGCAGTTTGTTGATGCCTACCGACATTTTACCACCATTCCGCAACCCGTTTTCTCCGATGTGCCGGTAGAGCCACTCTTGCGTACTGTTGTTCAACTGGCTCAGTCGAACGCTCCCCAAAGCCAGATGTCAATTTCAG
>CAXVWN010000028.1:0-21557 GCA_964263725.1 Spirosoma sp. | reverse complement strand
AGATTTAGGCGCAGGCCCTTCCAGCGGTACTAGCGGAACATTTAGAGTCGATAATGTCACGCTGAACGGAACATCTCCTTTACCCGTCAACCTTGTTTCATTTACCGGAAAATCCAGCAACAATGCCGTTGTATTAAATTGGACTACAGCTTGGGAGGAGAAAAATCAGGGCTTTGAGATTCAAAAAAGCACGAATGCGCAAAGTTTTGAGAGTGTTGGCTTTCTGGAAGGCAATAGCAGTACTCGGTCGCAGTCTGTTTATACGTTTACCGACATCAATGTTTCCCCGGAGCAACTCTATTATTATCGCCTGAAGCAACGTGACATTGGTGGTGACGTTGATTACTCAAAGATGATTGCTGTTCGGGCTACTGGTGACGGGCAGGAAGCACAATCAGTCATATTCCCCAATCCGAGCAAAGGCAGTTTTACACTTTTGGGACCAGATTCAGGATTGGCTACTGTTAAGCTATATACACTCTCGGGTCTTGACATACCCGTTAATACAAGCCAGGCAGAAGATTCTAAAATGCTTAACATTAATGCCAAAACAGTACTAGCACCCGGTATGTATTACCTAAAAGTAAATCCTGTTGATGGAGTGAAAACAAAAATACTCAAGGTACTGATCAATTAGCGGTTTATATAAAGACATAGCCTAAGCCGTCTTGTCCATTGACAAGACGGCTTATTCTTTTATGTAGTTTTGAAGCTTTGTTCATCGGCGCTTGGGCCGTAACTTCCTGGAATGGGAATGTTTAATAACCGTAGGTACACCCCTAACTGTGCCCGATGGTGGACAATCTGCGAAAAAGTCATTCGGATCATTTCCCCTTTGGTGGATTTGCTGAGAATAACGTTACCGTTGCGTAGAGTCCACTTGGGTTCTAATTGCTCATCAGTAGTATGGCTGAGCGACGATTCTCCACCGGCAAGAGAATGCTCAAACAACCCCACCAATTCGGCTGTAGTATTAATAGTAGTTGGCGTATACGGGTTGGTCGAAAAGTCAAGTTCGTCAGTTTTTAGAACCATTGTGATCCAATCCGGTAACTCCGCAATATGGGTTGTCAACTGGTTAATCGTCATGCTTTTAGGATGTGGTTGCCAATCATACGTGTCGTTAGGCACCCGTTCCAGCATTTTACGAGTTGTTTGGGCTTCCTGTTGCATTTCCTTCAATAGCATCTGAATCAGTGACATAGCGAATAAATTTGGTTGATGTTACAAAGTAAACGTCAACCACTGACAGCCCTATGTCAGTAAGGTTTTACGAAAATTCAATAATTTTATTCCCTGTTGTAAACTCATTCAATTTCTCGTTACTCACTTGGTTTAAATCGGTTGAGAATGACCCTGCTGTTAAACCAAATCGCTTCATATTAGTCTGAGAGTAAACAATAGCTCGAAAAGACAAGTTGATTGTGAGGACAATAAGTATATTACTCACCAAAAAATGACGCTATGAAAATGAACCGAAATACGGCCATACTGATACTGGTAACCAGTATAATTGGCCATTCAGTAGACACTCAGGCCCAGTCATGGGGATCTCAAACCAAGGGCGCTGTGATCGGCGCTGGTGCCGGTGCGGCTGTTGGTGCCATCATAAATAAACGTAACCGCGCTGTAGGGGGTGTAGTCGGTGGCGTGTTGGGCGGGGCAGGCGGCTATGCCATTGGTACGCAAGGTAAAAAGCGCTGGAGTCCACAAGCAAAAGGTACAGCTATTGGTGCTGGCGTTGGTGGCGCGGCTGGTGCCATCATTAATAAACGGAATCGCGCAGTTGGCGGAATAATTGGTGGAGTAGCGGGTGGCGCGGCTGGTTACGCTATCGGTAAGCACAAAGACAACAAAAACAAGGAAGCGGCTCGAATTGCAGCGGCTAACCGGGCGGAAGCCGAACGGGAAGCCGCTGCCAGAGCTACCGAACAAGCCAGAGCCGTTGACAGTAAAGCGGTTATTGCATCAGTACCGGCCAAAGCTAAAACAAATAATACAATTCAATCTGTTGCTCTGCTTGCGTCCAAGCCAGCGACGGCCGCCCTCATGATGAACGAGGGCTATTTACAGAATGAATCTTTTGGTGATCCGTCGGCTCCTTACGGCACATCTGAGTACAGACGAAAAAGCTGGTAATTAAGCTACTTGTGATTTTTATTCATCTGGCGATATTCATGACGAAGTATCGCCAGATGAACAATACGTTATTTTTCTCACCATCTTTAAAACCTACACTATGAAATATTTCCTCGCGCTACTACTCACATCACTGCTCTTTACGGCTTGTTCACCATCTGGCGAGACCGTTAATATTCAGGATCTTAACCGGCAGTTCATTGATGCGTGGAATAACAAAAACGCCGATAAAATAACCGCACTTCTGGCTGAAGATGTGGATTTTCTTCAGGGAAACACCCACTACAAAGGCAAATCGGATGTGATGGAAAAATGGGTAAAGACAACGCTGCCAACGCTGGCAAATTTAAAAACTAATGTTATCAGCTCGGCTGCCGATACGCGTACAGCCTACGAAGCCGGTACATTTGCTGTCGATGTATTAACCGATCTTCCTAGTCAGCCTCGTGCTTTTGGCGAAGGAAATTTTATTCTCCTCTGGAAAAAGGGGGACGATGGAGCCTGGAAACTTAGCTATGCTCAATTAGAAGATTTGCCCGTACAGGCTAAAAATTAAGTGACTTTATCGTTCTGCCCCGTTCTCTTTGTTCGGGGTAGAACGATAATCTCTCCACCATTCTAAAAGAGAGAAGCATCTGTTAAAATGTAGCCAATAAGGAAATTTTTACGTATGATTCTGCGACGTCTTTTTAGGATGAACCGTAAATTTGTTTTGTTGCTTTAGGGCAAAATTGACCATTAGAATCAACACTGGCACTTCGATTAATGGGCCAACCACAGCGGCAAAGGCAGCACCGGAATTAATACCGAATACCGATATAGCAACAGCTATTCCCAATTCGAAATTATTGCCGGCAGCGGTAAAGGCCAGCGAGGTGGATTTTGCGTAATCGGCTCCGGCTCGTTTGGACAAATAGAAAGCCGAAAAAAACATAACGGCAAAGTAGATCGTCAGTGGGATAGCAATACGCACAACGTCGAACGGAATAGAAACAATGAGGTGACCTTTCAGGCTGAACATCACCACGATAGTAAACAACAAAGCAATAAGCGTTATTGGACTTATTGCAGGCAAAAACGTTTGCTCGTACCATTGACGGCTTTTCAGGCGAGTGAGAATGATTCGGGAAAATAAGCCCGCCAGAAACGGCACTCCCAGATAAATAAATACGCTCCTGGCCACTTCGCCAACGGTGATACTTATTTCGTAACGGCGCAACCCGAAAAACGGCGGTAAGACAGTGATGAATAGCCAGGCATAAACCGAATAGAACAGGACTTGAAAAATGCTGTTGAAGGCTACCAGCCCTGCTGCATATAGTCGATCACCACCCGCCAGATCGTTCCAGACAATAACCATCGCAATACAACGGGCAATGCCAATCATGATTAGACCCGTCATGTATTCGGGTTTATCGGGCAGGAAAATAACCGCCAGCCCAAACATCAATAGTGGCCCGATAATCCAGTTTTGTAATAGCGAAATTCCCAGAATTTTTGTGTTTGAAAACACCTTTGGCAGTTCTGCATAACGCACTTTGGCAAGGGGCGGATACATCATTAGCACCAGCCCAACGGCCAGTGGTACATTGGTGGAACCAGTATTGAAACCATTGATGAACGTCTGCGATTGTGGTAAAAAATAGCCAATACCCACCCCCAACAACATAGCCAGAAAGATCCACAAGGTTAAATACCGGTCGAGAAACGAAAGTTTTGGAGCTCTCATGCTTCGTCTGAGTTTACCATTCGCTTCATGATAATTGCCGAACAGGTTGACTTTCGGGTAAACGGGAATTGATGAATTCCTGGCTGTACACTTTAATGAGGTCGCGCACCCGGCGGAAAGAGATTAGTTTGTCTTCGGTTGAGCTGTCCGGTGTTTCGGGGTGACCCGGATCAGGAAAACTCTGATGAACCTGTTCACCTACCGATGGGAAAAATGGACATTGCTCACGGGCATTATCGCAAACCGTAATGATATAATCGAATGGAATATGCACGTATTCGTCGGCATGATTGGACGTGTGGTGCGAAATGTCGATGCCATCTTCGGCCATTACCTGAACGGCGAGCGGGTTTACCCCTTTGGGATCAACGCCAGCGCTATAAACCTCCACCCGGTCACCGTGGTCCGCCATATTAGACATATTGGCGAAATGTTGGAGGTAGCCCTGGGCTAATTGGGAGCGGGCTGAGTTGCCGGTACAAAGCACTAAGATTTTCTTCATGGGATGGTTGATATTCAGTTGTTTATACTTAGCAGCAACCCGATTTGGGTGTGCAGGTCGGTGCATTGGTCCCAACAAGATCGATGAGTTCTCGTTTGGCCGGTTGACGGGCAGGTGTGCAGCATGCGTCGCCTTCGGAAGTGGGTCCGCAACTCTGGTTTCGGGTGAGTGCTTTGCATTGCGTAAAATCGGGTGTAAGATTCACCGTGAATGTTTCGGTATCGGCGATCAATTCACCGGGATACATGTGTCGGGTATCGAATCGGGAATTGCCAAACTCGATTTTGACCGTCGCCAGCGGATTTAAAGTCAACGATTTTTCAACCAGATTAATGATTGACAGGGCTTTGCTGACTTTCATGGAACGGCTGGATTCCTGTTCGGCAGGCTCCCAAAGCTGAATGATGATCTCGGTCCAGCTATTCATTTTTCCGCCACAATCGACCGATACAATTGGTGCTTGTTTAATTTCGGTAATGTGGAACGATGGCTCAATAAATTGGCCGTCTGCATACTGAAATTGTAAGTATTTGTCGGGGTTCTGAACCAGGACGCTTTTAAACGATTGCCAGTTCATCGGCTCAGGTTGATTCAGCATAGTTGCATTTGTTTATTGTAATATTACGATAGATTTGGTCAAAAAAATATCCGTCGCCTACGAGCAACAGGATACGGAAACGAAGGAAGTCAATATGCCTCCAAACGCCAGCTGAGCCTCTTCCCACACAATTGGATTGATACAATAACACACTCGGGGCGGGTTGATTTCCCCCTGAATGATACCGATGCGTTTCAACTCCTTTAAATGCTGGGAAACCGTTGCCTGTGCCAGCGCCAATTCGTCTACAAGGTCACCACATACGCAGGCTTTCTTCTCAATCAGTAGCTGAAGAATGGCGACCCGGGCGGGGTGGGCAAATGCTTTGGCAAGATCAGCAATGCGATTTTGTTGCTCGGTGAAGATTTCCGTTTTCGTCAGTCCCATGCCACAAAAGTAGCCGAATTTTCATTGATTGTAATATTGCGATAGATATTTATTTTACTTTGAGGAATTTACAATTAAATGAAAAATTTATCATGTTTAATGATAATTGCAAGCGTCCTTGAAACCCGGCAAACGAGTTGAAACGTAATCTAACTTACGTAAGCGAAAGGCACATTGGTTTTTGTTACTTTTAACCTGACCACATGCAGTGTAATCCAATCATCGTTGATAGTATATTGTATGGCGTTTCGGCTGGTACACAGGTTTTTGCTGTAGATGCTGCAACGGGCAAACGGCTGTGGCATTTTCAATTTGTTCACCATGACATACATATGGGACCGCGAACCGCCCGCTCCGCCCAATTTGTTTATCGTTGTACACGATGGAACGCAAGTTGATGCGGTGGCGCAAACGACTAAGCAGGGATACGTATTTGTGTTTGACCGCGTCAGCACATACGCAATTGGTGGAAATCAATATATTGTGATTGCTTGCGGGGGCGGCAAACTCAACACAAAATCGAGTGATAAATACGTAGCATTTCGACTCAAAACTCCCTGAACTTAATTGTAACCAAGTCTTCATGACCGAGCCAATCTTACCTACTATTGTGTCAATCCGTTCCATTACACCGGAACAAACGTATCCATTGCGCCACTCGGTGCTCTGGCCCGATAAACCTCTTGATTATGTAAAGGTTGATAATGATGCAGATGGATACCATTTCGGGGCTTTTCGAGATGACGATTTAATCGCTGTAATTTCGCTGTTTGTTGATACAAAGACAGACAACACAGATGAGGCCAATCCAAGCCGAGCCCGTTTCCGGAAGTTTGCTGCCCGGCCCGATTGCCAGCGACAGGGCGTTGGAACGCTCCTGTTAAATCATGTTATTGACGAATCCCGCCGATTGGGCGCTACTACGCTCTGGTGTGATGCCCGGCTTGATGCCGCTGATTTTTACCGACGATTTGGGATGGAGTCCGTTAGCGAAGTATTTTACAAAGGCCCAATTCCTTATGCTAAATTTTCACTTACCTTGTAGAAAACTAAACCTTTTAATCCTATGAAATATTTCCTGAACGTACTCCTGGTAACCAGCTTATTCGCTACAGTAGTTGAGGCAAATGCCCAGACAACATCAACATCTTCGGCTTCGACTGATTCTACAAATCTTAAGGCATATACGGGTTCTTACACATTTGCCAGCGGTAGTCCGCTTGAAAAATATACCATCACCGCCGACAAGGGCGATTTGTTTGGGGAGGCCGATAGTCATGGTAAAAACAAGCTTGTCAAACAGGCTAAAGCGGACACGTATCAATCGACCAGTTCGTATGGTTCTATCATTACTTTTGTTCGGGATGCGGTTACCAAAGCAGTTACCAGCCTGGCCATAGCCGCTCAGGGGACAGAATTAACGGCTAAAAAAGACAATCCATAACCAAACGATTGCTCTGCTAGTTGAGTAATTGATAAGACAATTGACTCAACAATGAAAATACCATCCCTATTTCTCACCGCTACAGCACTGTCTGTGGCGGTACTGGCCTGTGGCCAGAAGAAAGACCCAAATCAAACTGCCGAGACAGTCACTACTGTCGACACGACGATTACTCTGCCGGCCCCTTACACGACCAAATCGACGGTAAATTTCAGCAACGTAATCGACTGGCCAGCCGGTAAAACGCCTAAAGCGCCAGCTGGTTTTACGGTAACTGAGTACGCCCGTGATTTGGTAAGTCCCCGGTGGATTTACGTTGCGCCCAATGGCGACATTTTTGTTGCCGAGGCCAATACTGAACGTAAAGGAGTTAAACAGGCCGTGATCAATGCCGCAACGGGTCAGAACAAATCCGAACGGACCGGCCCCAGCGCCAACCGAATCACACTTCTGCGGGATACCAACAACGACGGTAAACCCGATTTGCGCGAAATCTTTCTAACCGGTCTGAACCAACCTTTTGGAATGCTGGTGTTAGGGAATAGCTTCTACCAAGCAAATACCGATGGCCTGATGCAGTATGATTACAAACCGGGCCAGACGAAAATAACCGGTCTTGGTAAGAAAATTTTGAGCCTTCCTGCTGGTGGTTACAACAATCACTGGACGCGTAATTTACTGGCTAGCCCCGATGGTAAGAAAATTTTTGTTTCGGTAGGTTCGGGCAGTAATGTGGGCGAACATGGGCCGGAAAACGAAATTCGCCGGGCGAATATTCTGGAGATTAATCCCGACGGAACCGGCGAACGAATCTATGCCAGTGGCTTGCGTAATCCTGTTGGTATGGGCTGGCAACCTGCCGCTACTAGTGGTGATAAACAGACACTATATGTAGCTGTTAATGAGCGTGATGAGCTGGGTGACGACCTTGTGCCCGATTACATGACGAGTGTAAAAGAAGGCGCATTTTACGGATGGCCGTATTCGTATTATGGTCAAAACGAAGATCCCCGCCGAAAGGGCGAACGCCCTGATTTAGTGCAGAAAGCAGTTGTTCCTGATGTTCCACTGGGGTCGCATACAGCTTCACTTGGTCTGGCTTTTTATGATAAAAAAGCCGGGGTCGCCCACGAATTTCCGGAAAAATATCATAACGGCGCATTTATCGGGCAGCATGGTTCCTGGAATCGTTCGCAGCTTTCGGGCTATAAAGTTGTTTTTGTCCCGTTTAAGGATGGTAAACCCGGTAAGCCCGAAGATTTTCTGACAGGATTTCTAACCGGAAAAGGTAAAGAGACCTACGGACGGCCCGTTGGCGTTACGATATTGCCAGATGGATCAATGCTTGTGGCTGATGATGCATCTGGTCGAATTTGGCAAGTTGCCCCCAATAAATAAACAAGGTATTTGTAACGGAAAAGGCGGGATGCTCGTAGAGCATCCCGCCTTTTCCGTTACAAATACTATACTCTAAAATTGATACAGTACCCGTGCCCGCAGACCGACTGTTGTGTTGTTCTGCCAGTTTGGGTCATATTCAGATTGTGTGGGTAATGTTAATATCGGACTGGTTTGTACAACCCAATGGCGGTGCTGCCACTCGAGACCGGCACCTAGTGCAAAGCTGTTAATTAACGCAATGTTTCGGCCACTGCCAGGAGTTTTGAACTCATCAAATCCACGTTGTTGTGGCATAAATACGGGGCAGTAATAAGTCACGTTTTCTGAACTGCTTAGGTTTAGAGACGTACCAATACTTGGCAATAACGACAATGTTTGGGTAAGCGGAATTCGATAACCCAACGAAATGGGAATCTGTAAACGAACCGTGTGGGTGTTGATATTCAGAATATCACGCCGGGGATCTATCCTTGGGGCAAACTCCTTTCGAAAATCCCGGCGCGTCTGTACATCAAAATCATAATCATTTATAAATGTGCCGCTGTATGTGGTTTGACTAAGTCCTACGCCTACGGTCAAATGCTTGCCAACCAGCGCTTCTGTAAATACACCGGCCGTCAATAAATGCGATGCTATTTCACCGCCCACACCGGCCCGGAACCGGCTAGTCAGGCGTTGGACAGGCTGGCTGGTGGGTGCTTTCGTCGGTTCTACAACCGGCACAACGGAAATGGTTCGTGCTGGCTGCATACGCCTGGAACGTTGTGCTACCAGTGCATTCCAGTTAACTTTTTTAGTCGATAGTGGACGGCTGTTCACTAACTCAAAGTTGGCCGATAATGCGCTGGTTTCAGTCGATGTTTCCAACTGGACGGGCGCAGATTTGGCCACGTCGCTGGTCGCGTTATCAACCATATTTGTCGGATATGACGGAGTGGATTTAGTATCCCGAATTGTCTCGTTGACACGCCCTGCAACCTGATTTTTCTCGTCTTGTTGGCCTTCGAAGACGCCTGTTTTCTTATTTAGACGGTCTGATGCCTGAGCTTTCGTCTGTCTATCAATTGCAACCCGATTAGGGGAAATCACTGCATTGTCAGGAGAACTATTATTTTTTCTTGAGGTTACTGACCGATTATTATTGAGAGTTTTATCTGAAGTAGAGTTGATATCATACGCGTCAACTTTTGGATTGTGGGTTACGTTATCCGATTGATTAGCTTGTGCTTTTGGCGTGAGTGCTCGATTCGTTGCCGCGTAATGTTGATCGACTGGCGTCTCTGAACGTTCAACCAAGCGTTCTTCGGGAGGTACTGATCGGGATCGTGAGGGCGAAGCGACATAATGGGTTATATAAACCGTATCGCGCTGGAGCGGAAGGGCACCTTTGCTATCTGATGCTACAGATGGCTTCTGGTTTTCCGGGGACTGAATACCTTCTAAAGACGTTGAAGTTGGGGCATCAGTTTTAGAAGCAGCCAGGTTAGGTTGCCCCGAAATAGGTTGGTGCGTCTGTTGCTTGCTCAACTGGCCAATCGTCTGACGTAGTTGATTAATTTCTTGTCGTTGCCAGAAACCATAAGCCGCAAATACAACCGCGCTAACAGAAGCAGCGGCTAGTAACCAGGGTTTTGCGGTCCACATACCACCACTAAATGGATGGCCAGGATTTGGTGAGGCAGGCTGAGGAACACCAGTTTGCAGAGAGGCCTGCATCCTGGTCCAGTCTTTGTCGGTAAATTCCGGCCGAATACTTTCCAGTTTTCGCCGGATAATATCGGTAAATCGGTCAGTTTTCATGATATGGAACAGAGGCTGTAGAGCCTGTTTTAACGTAGTGATTTTGTTTGATGAGTAGTTGTAATTTCTGCCGGGCACGGGCAAAGTTAGAGCGTACCGTTGCTTCGTTATGGCTCAGTATACCAGCAATTTCGTGGAGACTATAGCCATCTACCACGTGCATCATAAAGACTGTACGATAAGTTGGGGTCAGTTGCTGTACTAAAGCCAGGATCTCCTCAGCCGCAATCTGATCCACCACATCGTCATCGAAGGCCACCTGTTCGCCTGATTCCAGGGAAGCGTGCTGCTCAAACCGATGGTTTTTGCGGTAGTGGCTAATGGCTGTATTGACTAAAATTGTACGAAGCCAGGCTTTAAACGGCAACTTTTCATCATAACTGTCTAAATGCTGAAATGCTTTCAGAAACCCTTCGTTCAGCACATCTTCGGCTTCTTCAACGCTCGACGTATAGCGCAGACAGATGCTTTTGGCATAACCAAAAAACTGCTTGAATAGCGTTCGTTGCGCCCGCGGGTCATTGGCACGGCAAGCCTGAATGACGCTCAGTAGGTCATTGTCGGCGAACGGAGACGATTTTCGGAAAAACAAAATTTGGTCGGATTAACGTAAACACTCCTGACTATAAACAGACTACGCTTTAATAACACATAACGTTGCAACTAGAATTCAGGTAATTAACTATTTTTTTTGTCCGCTGCCACACTTAGGCGAGCCCTTACGTACAGACAACAGAACGGGTTTACTCACCCCGTTTATTGTTGGCTAATGAACGTCTTAGTGATTGGTGACGAACATACATATGGTTATGGCCTGGCGGATGGAAATCTTAGTTATATAGGCCATTTTATTCGGCAAATCAGCCGTGCCGGGCGGGCAGTATCTGTTGAAGCATACGCTCATCTGACAATGGCGCAAACGATAGCTATGCTGGCTCAATTGCCATTAAATCGGTACGATCTTATTATACTTCAACTCGATTATACGCTGATTCAGGCAACTTCTTCTCCATTGGCTTGTGCGTCGGGTGTTGCGGTGCCCGTATTTCCTGATCTGGCCCAATTTCCGAAACAAAAAGACCAGCCCACATTTGGTAGTCGAATAAAACTAATTGGTGCCGCCTTACTTTCGTTTGTTCGCCCACATAGTGATCTGTCTGCGGTGTCGATATTGCTCAATCAATTGAGACCTTACCGGCATAACGTGTTATTGCTAACCCCTTTTTCGCATCTGGCACCGGTAAACCGATGGGTTCGTAACCGGAGCCGAGCCGTGTTGCTACAGGAAGCCGAAAGGCGTTTGGTAAGTGTTTTCGATACCGATTCGGTTATTCGACCACGCGAAGAGTATTTTTTGCCGAATGATAATGAACACCTGAGTGCTATCAGTCACGAATTGTTAGGACGGTCGTTGTTTGATTTTTATCAATCTGCGCCAACTATTGTCACAATACAGGCTATCCGACGGCACTAAAAAAGGAAGGAGATGGCCAGTTTGAGAACCGGCCACCTCCTTCCTTTTTTTAGTCCTACTCCTCGTTTGCCTACGACCGAAATTCTGGTTTTTTACGTAGAGCGTCATAGCGAAGTAAGGCCTCCAAATAATAGTAGTCAGCATAAATGATAGGTGTATCCACTTCGCTCTTCTGAGGTTTGTGTCCCACGCTGTGTTTCAAAATGAAGTTATTATTCTCACCCAAATTGGCTTTATAGGCTGGGCTTGATAGACTTTCCAGCATTTTTACCGCCGATTGATAATAGATTTTAGCTGATGGGCCGCCGTATGTGCATAGTTCCAGTAGGGCTGCTGCGGTGATGGCTCCCGCCGATGCATCCCGCTCTTCATTCGGGATATTGGGCGCATTGAAATCCCAGTACGGAATTTTGTCAGCGGGTAGGTTGGGGTGTTTCAGATAAAAATCGGCAATGTGCCGGGCTTGATCCAGGTATTTTTTGTCTTTTGTTTCGCGATACATGACTGTATAACCATACAGTCCCCAAGCCTGACCCCGTGCCCACGCCGAATTATCAGCGTAGCCCTGAGCCGTTTTCCTGGCCGCCACGGTGCCATCTGGATTGTAACATACCACGTGATAACTGCTATAGTCGGGCCGGTAGTGGTTTTTCATTGTGTTATCGGCGTGTGTTACCGATAGGTCATAAAAAGCCTTATTTCCCGATGTCTTAGCCGCCCAGAACAAAAATTCTAGGTTCATCATATTGTCGATTATGACCGGATAATCGTAATTCTGGAATTTATTCCATGACTTAATCACGCCCACTTTCGGGTCAAAACGCGTTGCCAGCGACTTGGCGCCGGTCAACAGAATGGGTGGGTAAGCGGCATTTTTGGTAAGTCGATAACCGTTCCCAAAGGGGCAATAAAGCATGAAACCGAGGTCGTGAGTACCCGTATTGTATTGTTCCTTCGCCACCGCCATTGTCCATTTTTGAGCGGCTTCTTTCAGGGCTGGAGCTTTGGTTCGTTCGTACAGATACCAGAGTGAGCCGCCAAAAAAACCACTGCACCACCAATCCGACGATCTATCGCGAATGGTACCGTCGGGATTTGTTGACTGCGGAAATTTGGTTATGTCCGGATGCGTTTTTAGCATCCCCTCGTACTGTTGGGCCGCAAATGCAAATTCTTTATCGACGTTAATAGGAGTTTGGGCGAAGGTGACTTGTGCCAGTAAAAATAGACAACCAGAGAGGTAGCGTTTCATGCGTGTTTGATAGGAGTAAATGGGGCATTATGGGTATTAGGCTTATAAGCGTTAAACCAACATTTTTTAACTAGAAGCCGACTTTTTTCTTGAGCTATTGCCTAAAACGCAACAGGGCTGAATCCGATTAGTCAGATTCAGCCCGATTGTACGCTTATTTATCTCACGTTTAAACGTGCACTTCTAATTCTTTTGGTTTTACGTTGTCTTCTGACTTCTGGGTTTCCGGTTGTACGTCTTTCCTGCGCGTCATGTACGTATAAATCACCGGAACAACATAGAGCGTCAAAACAAGTGAGAACATCAGCCCACCGACAATAACGATCCCGAGTGGAATACGACTTTTAGACGCTGAACCCAGGGCAAGCGCAAGCGGTAGCGCACCAAATGCCGCCACCAGAGTAGTCATTAAAATGGGGCGCAGGCGCAGAGCCGCCGACTCCGCAGCAGCTTCAAATTTATTCTTACCCGTTAATCGCTGCTCATTGGCAAACTCCACAATCAGGATACCATTTTTAGTCACCAAACCGACCAGCATAATAATACCGATCTGACTAAAAATATTCAATGTCTGGTTGAACATCCAGAGGGAGAACACCGCTCCGGCAAGCGCTAATGGCACGGTAATCATGATAATTAGCGGGTCGATAAACGAATCGAACTGCGCGGCCAGAACCAGATAAACCAGAATCAGCGCAAGGCCAAAGGCAAACAGCGTATTGGATGAGCTCTCGGCGTAATCGCGGGAAGGACCAGAAAGTGCCGTTTGGAAACTCTCGTCGAGGGTACGGGCCGCAATAGCCCGCATCGCTTCTACACCGTCGCCAACGGTTTTGCCGGGAGCCAGACCGGCTGACACTGTTGCCGATTTAAATCGGTTGTAGTGGTACACTTGTGGCGGGCTGCTGACTTCCTGAAATTTCACTAGGTTGTCTAACTGAATTAATTGACCCTGATTGGAACGGACGTAAAACGAGGCCAAATCAACGGGAGCGTCGCGGTCGGCCCGGTCCACCTGCCCAATTACCTGATACTGTTTACCATTCATCAGGAAGTAAGCCAACCGGCGATTACTAAGCGCTAGTTGCAGAGTTTGCGCTACATCCTGCACCGAAATACCCAGATTAGTTGCCTTCTCTCGGTCGATACTGATGTTCAGTTCAGGCTTGTTGAATTTAAGGTCAACATCGGAATTCTGGAACGTTGGGTCTTTCTGAACTTCATCTAAAAAGAGCGGAAGTTTTTCCCGCAGCTTTTCGAAGTTAAGATTTTGAAGCACAAACTGTACCGGTAAGCCACCGCCCCGACCAACCTGAATCGTTTGATCCTGCGTGGCGAACATCCGGGCCTCATTGAACTTTTTAAGGTTCTGATTTATATAATCAACGATGACCTGTTGCGAGCGTTTACGGTCGGCAGGGTCAACCATGTTAAGCATCACGAAGGATGAGTTAACGGCTCCTGCGCCCGAAAATCCCGGTGCTACGACGCTAAAGGCTAATTTTGTTTCTGGAATTGAATCGAGAACAAACTGCATCACCCGGTCAGTAGTGGTAGCCTGCGATTCGTAACTGGTGCCTTCGGGCGAGGTGATCGAAACGCGGGTACGGCTTCTATCTTCGAGTGGGGCTAACTCAGATTTAAGCAACGATCCCAGTCCGAAAATTAACGCCATACAAGCGCCAATCATGACAAATGCCCACCAGCGTTTACGCATAAAGCCACCCAACGATTCGCGGTAGGAGGTGTCCAGCCACTCGAAAAATGGTTCTGTTTTTCGGTAAAACCACGACCGTTCATGATTACTGCTAGTCAATTTTACGCTTAGCACCGGCGTTAGGGTAAGGGATACAAAGGCCGAAATCAAGACCGCTCCAGCGACTACAATACCAAATTCCCGGAATAACCGTCCGACAAAACCTTCAAGGAAAATAATGGGCAGAAACACAATCGCCAGCGTGATCGAGGTGGCCAGTACAGCAAAGAAAATCTCGTTTGACCCTTCTTTGGCTGCCTCATGGGTATCCATGCCCTGCTCAATCTTCTTGAAAATGTTCTCCGTGACCACAATACCATCATCAACCACAAGCCCGGTTGCCAGAACAATTCCCAACAGAGTTAACACGTTGATACTGAAGTCGGCCACGTACATGATAAAAAATGCACCAATGAGCGACACCGGAATATCAATCAGTGGTCGGAAAGCAATGAGCCAGTCGCGGAAGAAAAAATAAATAACCAGTACAACCAGCACAAAAGAAATAAGCAAGGTTTCGCCCACTTCCTCAATGGCGCGCCGAATAAATATACTGCGGTCAATACCAACGCTGACAATGATATCGTCGGGCAAATCTTTCTTGAGCTGATCGAACCGTTTGTAGAACTCATCGGCAATACTGACATAGTTGGCACCGGGTTGCGGAATCAAAACCAGAATCACACCCACTGCTCCGTTTTGCTTCGAGATGGTTTCTTCGTTTTCTGCGCCCAGCGTGGCGTAGCCGACATCTTTAAAGCGCACGATCTGATTGCTCGTCTGACGCAGAATCAGGTTATTGAAATCATCTTCGGTAGTAAGACGACCCACCGCTTTTACAGTCAACTCTGTATCGTTGCCATAAACTTTTCCGCTGGGCAATTCCACGTTTTGGGCGTTTAATGCCGTCTGAATATCCTGCGATGTCATCCGGTAAGCCGATAACTTGATGGGATCAATCCAGAGCCGCATTGCCTGACGTTTCAGCCCGTAGATATTAGCCTGACTTACACCCGGAATTGTTTGCACCCGCTCCTGAAGCACATTCTCGGCATAGTCCGACAACTGTGTCGGGTTGCGCGTGGTACTTTGAACGGTCATGAAAATGATCGGTTCTGAGTTCGCATCGGCTTTCGTTACCACCGGTGGGGCGTCAATATCCTGCGGGAGCTGCCGCTGGGCCTGGGCCACTTTGTCGCGCACATCGTTAGCGGCCTGTTCCAAATTCGCATCAAGATTAAACTCGATCGTAATGGTACTGGCTCCGAGTGCGCTGTTGGAGGAAATCGTACGAATGCCTTCGATACTGTTCAGCGATTTTTCGATGGGTTCGGTAATCTGCGATTCTATAATGTCGGGGTTAGCGCCGGTATAGTTTGTTCGCACCGAAATTACCGGTGGGTCAATAGCCGGGTATTCGCGAACGCCCAGAAAGGTGAAGCCAATAACACCAAAAAGGACAATGATGATGGACATCACCATGGCAAAGACCGGTCTGTTCAGGCTAAGCTCGGGGAGACTCATGTTGGTTGAGTTTGTTGTTTTCTCGTTTTTGTTTGTCGCTGACTACCATAGGAAAGACAGGCCAAAACCTACATCAATTACTAGCTACTTTCAGGCCAGCGGCCGGCAGTGTTATGACCTTACCCACCTTAACCGGCGAATCAGGCTTCAGGAAAAGCAATCCGGTTGTCGCTACGGTATCACCCATCTGTAAGCCCGACAGAATTTGAATCGTGCCGGCCGTTCGAAGACCAGTCTTCACATCTTTAAACAGAGCTTTACCATTTTTTATGACAATGACCTGATTTGTTCGGGTTTGTGGAATAACAGCCTGCGTTGGAACAACTAAACTCTGATCGTTCTGAATCGTTAACGTTACACGGGCAAACGTACCGGGTCGGAATAGGGGTTGGCCATTACCGGCAGATGCATTGTTAACTCGTGCCCGGATGCGGAGGTTACGCGTCTGCTCATCTACGCCCGGCTCAATGGCGTACACGACGCCTTGGCTGGTTTTTCCGCTTCCGTCTACCAAGAACGAAATCTGGCTTCCATTGTGTACCGATGCGCCATATTTTTCCGGAATCGAAAAGTCGAGCTTGAGCGACGATATCTGTTGAAGCCGGGCAATTAGTGTACTCGGCGAAACAACGGCTCCATTACTAACATTACGAAGACCAATTACGCCCGAAAAGGGTGCTCGAATTTCGGTCCGTTGCAGATTCGCTTTCACCAGTTCAATGTCGGCCAGTGATGAGCGTAGATTGGTTGTAACAATGTCATATTCCTGTTGGCTGATACCACCCCGCGCCAGCAATTGTTTATTGCGTTCTTCGGTCCGTCGGGCATTATCGGCCTGGGCCTGAAGTTTCTGGAGTTGTGCTTTCAGATCGGTATCAAAAAGTTTGACCAGCAAAGCTCCCTTGGCAACGGGCTGGCCCTCCTGAATGTTGAGCTGGATAATACGAGCCGAAATTTCAGGATAAACATCGACCTGTTCAGAGGCCAGAAGTGAACCACTGGACACAACATCTTCACGAAGTCGTTGCGATACAACTATAAATCCATTTACGCTGGCCGCCGGGCCACCGCCGGGACCTCCTTTGCCGCCACCGGGACCTCCTTTGGCATCTGGTCCACCTTTGCCACCACCGGCACCTGGCGATGCCCCCGGAGCTGGATGTAAAATCTTATTATACACAATTATCCCGCCGAGTGCCAGAACGACGAGACCGATAGCAATCCATCTTTTCACAGGAAAATATTTTGCAGGAAGGAACTTAGTTTTAACGGCCAAATGACCGGGTTTGTTCTTTAACTGCAAAGCTATCAACGTTGACGACTATATCAATCGGTAGGTAGCTGAATATGAATGGATTTTATGAGAATTATTCAGGCCCGTATAAAGACTGTAAGAGGCTTACTATGCGTAAAAATGCTTACTGCTTGCTAGTATGTTTATACGATGTTTTTAACCATGATATAGATTCGACCTATGGTTATGAACGAACTATCTACTATAATTTATAGCATGACGGGAAAGACCCATGAACATAGTTTTCAGGAAGTACCTAGTGTGCTGTCTGATTTAACCTTTTAGTGTACCGTTCTTAGGTATTATCTTCAAATTTGATTGTGTACTTATGGGTATCTGTGGTATCAGTTACTAATAACCGTCCTAAACAGATCAGTTTTAAGAACGGGGCGGGCGGCCCCGCTGACATCACAGTAGAAAGTCTATACGTAATTCACCTTAGGTAAATTACGTGAATTACTAATCCAGAACCATCAATAATTCGCTAATCATCATAGCGGTAGCGCCCCAGACACGGTACCCCTGAATCTGGTAATACGGTGCTTCGACCATTATTCCCCGAACGTCGATCTGACTGTTGCCAACAATAGTTTCGTCTAATAGAGTATCTAAATTCACTTCCACAATGGCTTCAACCTCGCGTGGATCGGGGTAAAAATCCGGCCGGTAAGGCAGTACACCAACCACCGGCTGCACGTAGAAGTTGCTAGGGGGTATGAACAATTCCGTCAGTAAACCCAACACCTTCACATCCGATACTCGGATACCTACTTCCTCCTGCGCTTCACGTAAAGCCGTGCGGGTCAGATTTTCGTCAATCCGTTCCATTCGCCCGCCCGGAAAAGCCATCTGCCCGGCATGAACACCGTCATACTGGGGCCGCAAAATCAGTGGGAGGTAGATTGAATGCTGGTAAGGATAAAAACAGATCAACACGGCAGACCGACGTGTTCGCTCGTTTGGTTTCGTGCCGAGTCGGTACCGGGCTGCCGACGCCATTTTTTGATGGGCGGCTTCGCCCGGTAGCGGCTTCTGGAGCCGTTTGCGCAGGTCTTCGGTAAACGTGTTAAACGAGGTGTCGATCATATGGGCGTTCGGTTTTCGATTTACGGCGGTTCGTATACCTAAACCTATTTATACAACTTAACTAATTCTTCTGCGCATCGTTCGCCGTCCATGGCTGCCGATACAATGCCGCCCGCGTAACCGGCACCTTCTCCACAGGGAAACAATCGACTAACGTCTACGTGCTCGCAGGTTTCGCGGTGGCGGGGAATGCGCACGGGCGACGATGTTCGACTTTCGACGCCAATTACTTGTCCATCGTTGCTCAGGTAACCATGCATTTTGCGTCCGAAATCCTTCAAACCTTGCCGCAACGGTTGCGAAATGTGATCGGGCAGTACATCGCTCATATCTACCGATGCCAGGCCAGGTTGGTAGGAGGTCGGCAATAGCTCGTTCGAAACGCGCCCATCCACAAAGTCGGCAATGCGTTGCGCTGGAGCCGTTTGTCGGCCATCGCCCATCTGGCAAGCCCACCGTTCGAGGTCCTGTTGTAACGCCAGTCCTGCCAATGGGCCTTCATCAGCATAAGGCCGCAGGTCATCATCGGCGATGGCAACAACCAAACCCGAGTTGGCGAATTGTGAATCCCGACGTGATGGCGACATACCATTAACGACTAACTCGCCCGGTGCAGTTGCCGCCGGGACAATAAAGCCACCCGGACACATACAAAACGAAAAAACGCCCCGTTCTACCCCCTTAAAACGCGTTTGCGCGACTAAACTATAGGACGCAGCCGGTAGATATTCGCCCCGGCCCACGCTTGGGCTGCCCACGTCAGGTCGGTTGGGCAGGTGATACTGAAATTGATCAATTAAACTCTGCTGATGCTCAATACGAACGCCCATAGCGAAAGGTTTGGCTTCGATACGAACATGGCGTTTGTGGAGCAGATAGAAAATATCGCGTGCTGAGTGGCCCGTTGCCAAAATAACGCCGATGCCCGTTAGTTCTTCGCCGTTGGCCAGCACAACGCCTTTTAGCTCATTCGGGCTGGAAGATGACATTCCCGTTAGAATCAAATCCGTTACTTTCGTGTCGAACCTAACCTCGCCACCCGCCTTCAAAATGCTTTCGCGGAGATCGGTTACTACGGCTGGGAGTTTGTTCGTGCCAATGTGTGGGTGTGCCTCTACCAGAATTTGTTCGGTAGCGCCATGAGCGACAAAAATCTCTAAAATACGCCGAACGTCGCCCCGCTTGGTTGATCGCGTATAGAGCTTACCGTCTGAATATGTTCCGGCTCCGCCCTCACCGAAGCAGTAATTCGACTCGGGGTTGACAATATGGTCTTTATTGATCGCTGCTAAATCACGTCGGCGAGCGCGTACATCACTGCCGCGCTCCAACACGATGGGTTTTATGCCCAACTCAATTAACCGCAGAGCCGCAAACAATCCTGCTGGCCCGGCCCCGACAACAATGGCTTGTGGTGCGAGACTAACATCAACCTGTGGTTTTCGATACTGGATGAGTGGGGGCGGAGTTTCGCCCGAAAATACTTCGGCTTCAACCTGTACGCGAATTTGCCGGTTGCGGGCGTCGATCGACTGTCGGCGTTTACGAACCACCACATCAACCGTGTCGGGCAATGAAAGGTGACTCAATGCCTGTTCCCGGAAAGCTATTTCGTCCAGAGCCTGTTCGGGCGGAAGAGTAAGTGAAAGTTGGTGGATCATTGTCAAAAAGGCCGCTTCAATCCGTCGTTACGGCTATTCGGCAACTAACTGCTTAGGCTAAGGTAAAACAACAACGTCAAAGTCTAGTCAAATCTGTATTACTACGTAGCCATGACACTATGGATCAATTTACAAACAGGCATACATCCGTTTGGGTTCTTTTCGGGCGATTTCAATAGAATTTCTTGAATCAGGTGCATAAATGGAGTTATACTCAACTCGTTCCCTTTTAGGAGTAAAGTAGAATTTGGCCTGAAAATGCTATTATAGGCTACATAGACAAGAAAAAACAACGATGAAGTTTAGTCTTTTCGGTTTCCTGCTGGTCTTCGGCCATAGCCTGTTGGCACAGTCAACAGGCCATAAACCTGAGTCTGGCGCACCCTGGTCGCAGCGTATGGTTGCGACGATCATGACCAACAACGCCGATTCGATTGCGTACGTAAAAGAAGGCAAAGATGCTCATTGGGAGTATGAAATGGGGGTTATTTTACAAGCTATCGAACAGGTTTGGTATCGCACAGCCGATGACCGCTATTTTCAGTATATCCAGAAAAATATGGATCGGTATATAACTGCCGATGGCGGTATCCGAACCTATAGTATGGATGACTATAACATCGACTTCGTTACACCCGGTCGGTCTTTACTGATGCTTTCTCAACAATCATTGCCCGGCAACGAAAAATACCGAAAGGCCGCCGACCTGCTGCGAAAGCAGTTAACCCAACAGCCTCGTACAAAAGAAGGTGGTTTCTGGCATAAGAAACGGTATCCGTACCAGATGTGGCTCGACGGTTTGTACATGGCCGAACCGTTTTATGCCGAGTACACCAAATTATATGGACGATCTTCTGGAACGGATACTAACGATTTCGATGATATCGTCAATCAGTTTGCGTGGATGGAAAATCACGCCCGCGATGCAAAAACGGGCCTGCTTTATCATGGCTGGGACGAAAGCCGGGAACAGAAATGGGCCAACAAACAGACGGGTAAATCACCTAATTTCTGGAGTCGGGCAATGGGTTGGTATGTGATGGCCTTAGTCGATGTGCTGGATTATATCCCGCAATCGTATCCACGCCGGAGCGAGTTAGTTACGATTCTACAACGGACCATACCGGCCATAATAAAGTATCAGGACCCAAAATCCGGTTGCTGGTATCAGGTTACAAACCGGCTGGGCGATAAGGGAAACTATATCGAAGCATCGGGTACGGGTATGTTCATCTATGCCATAGCAAAGGGCGTACGAATGGGTTACTTGCCTGCTTCGCTGTTGTTTTCTGCCCGGAAAGGCTATGACGGAATGATAAAGAACTTCATTTCAACCGATGCCAAAGGCTTGATTCATTTAGAGAAAACAGTGCTTGTTGGCGGTTTGGGCGGTACGCCTTATCGCGATGGCAGTTACGAATATTATCTGAGCGAACCACTGCGTCAGGATGATTTAAAAGGTGTTGGTCCGTTTATTATGGCCAGCGTCGAGATGGAGATTGCGCAGTCC
>CAXVWN010000027.1:0-4963 GCA_964263725.1 Spirosoma sp. | reverse complement strand
TGGCCGTGGGCGACAAAGTGACGCTCAAGAATATTTATTTCGAGATGTCGAAGTCGGATTTACTATCGGCTTCCTTTGCCGAGTTGAATAAGCTGGTGTCCATGATGCAGGACAACCCGAACATGACCATCCGGCTCGAAGGTCATACCGACATCATTGGCGACCACGACAAAAACCTGCAACTCTCCCGCGATCGGGTGATTGCCTGCCAACGTTATCTGGTTCAAAAAAGCATCGACATCGACCGCATTCAAACGATAGGTTACGGTGATACACGACCCATTCTAACAAAAGGCACCGACGAAGAACGCAAAGTGAACCGCCGGGTTGAGTTTGTGATTCTAACGATTTAATGGCTGCGCAGCCACATTATTATAGACGAGATTAACCGTACCAACGCTATATAAGGTTTGTGCTGGTTTACCATTGTATCAAAGCGAACCAGTGTGGTTCGCTTTTTTGTTGCCTACAGACTGGGTTTGTTAGCTAAAGCATCCCCGGTGATTTCCGTATCTTTGCACTTATTTTCAATCGCACGGGCGATTAGATCCTGTCAGACGTGAAGTATCAACAATATGAGTCCCTCGATTATGCGCAGATCGCAGCCGAGGTATTGACTTACTGGAATCAAAATCAGGTATTTGAACAATCGGTTGCCATCCGCGAGGGGAAACCGGCGTTCACCTTCTACGAAGGCCCACCGTCAGCCAATGGAGCGCCGGGCATTCACCATGTGATGGCCAGGACGATAAAGGATATTTTTTGCCGGTATAAAACCCTGCAAGGTTTTCAGGTCGAACGCAAAGGAGGCTGGGATACGCATGGCCTGCCTATTGAGTTGCAGGTCGAAAAAGAACTCGGCATCACGAAAGATCATATTGGAAAACCCGAGTCTGAAGGCGGAATCAGCGTTGAGGATTACAACCGGAAGTGCCGGGAAACAGTCATGCGCTTCACCGACCAGTGGAACGACCTGACCCAGAAAATGGGCTATTGGGTAGATCTTGACAATCCGTACGTTACCTATAAAAACGAATACATTGAGTCGGTCTGGTATCTGCTCAAGCAGTTGTATGATCAAAAAACGGCGAGTGGTGAGCGAATGCTTTATAAAGGCTACACCATTCAGCCTTATTCGCCCAAGGCGGGTACGGGTTTAAGCTCGCACGAGTTGAACATGCCCGGCACCTACAAGGATGTGCGCGATACAACCGTTGTGGCCCAGTTTAAGGCGAAACGAAACGAAAAATCAGTTTACCTTTTCGACGCTGCCAATTCTGACGAGGTGTTTATCCTGGCCTGGACAACCACGCCCTGGACATTACCCGCCAACTCGGCGCTGACTGTTGGGGCCAACATTGAGTACGTGCTTGTCAAGACATTCAACGCGTATACCTTCCTGCCAATCAACGTGGTACTGGCGAAGGCGTTAGTGAGCCGTTGGTTTGATGAGAAAGGCAAAGACGGCGGCTTTTCGGCCTATACATCGGGCGAAAAAGTTATTCCCTGGTCGATACTCGCTACGTTTAAAGGTGCAGATCTGGAAGGCATCGAGTATGACCAACTCATGCCGTATGTTCAGCCTGCTACGCCCGCGTTTCGCGTAATTCTGGGTGATTTCGTCACCACCGAAGACGGTACGGGCATTGTGCATACCTCGCCAACCTTCGGGGCCGATGACTTTCGGGTAGCGCAGGTAGCCGGGATTCCGCCGATCATGGTGAAGGATGAAACCGGCAAAGATGTACCCATTGTGGATAAACACGGGCTATTCGTCGCCGAAATCACGGACTACGCCGGGCGGTATGTAAAGGAGGAATATTATTCTGATGAAGAACGAGCCGACCCGGATTTCAAGCCGACCGACGTTCTCATTGCCATAAAACTAAAGGAGGAAAACAGAGCGTTTCGGGTTGAGAAATACGAACACCCTTACCCGCACTGCTGGCGCACCGACAAACCAATTTTATATTATCCGCTCGATAGCTGGTTTATCCGCACAACAGCGAAGAAAGATCGGTTGGTTGAACTGAACAAAACCATCAACTGGCAACCCGAAAGTACGGGCACGGGTCGCTTTGGCAACTGGCTCGAAAACCTCGTGGACTGGAACCTCAGCCGGAGCCGGTTTTGGGGAACGCCGTTACCAATCTGGCGGTCAGAAGCAGGCGAAGAAATATGCATCGGCTCCGTAGCCGAATTAACGGATTATGTTCAAAAAGCGCAGTTCAGTGATGCGTTGACCAATGAGCAACGAGCCAAAAACGATGCCTATTTAAACCAGCTCTCATCGGGCGATTATGATCTTCATCGGCCGTATGTTGACGATGTATATTTTGTTTCTGAAAGCGGCAACGTTATGCAGCGCGAAGCTGACCTGATCGACGTTTGGTTCGATTCGGGGGCGATGCCGTATGCACAATGGCATTATCCGTTCGAGAATCAGGACGTTTTCAAAAAGGCGTTCCCGGCTGACTTTATCTCCGAAGGTGTTGACCAAACACGCGGCTGGTTCTTTACGCTCCATGCCATTTCGGTTATGCTGTTCGATTCGGTGGCGTTCAAAAACGTTGTCTCAACGGGATTGGTACTCGATAAAAACGGCAACAAAATGTCGAAGCGACTCGGCAATGCCGCTGATCCATTCGCGACGTTGGCGCAGTATGGTGCCGATGCCACGCGTTGGTACATGATCACAAATGCCGAACCCTGGGACAATCTAAAATTTAACACCGATGGCATTGGTGAAGTACAGCGGAAATTATTCGGAACGCTCTCCAATACGTATAACTTTTTTGCGCTCTACGCCAATCTGGATCAGTTTTCGTTTGCCGGGCGTACGATACCCGTTGCTGAACGATCTGAACTTGATCGTTGGATTTTATCCAAACTACAATCGCTGATTCTGGAAGTTGAACAGCAATTTGATAGCTATAATCCGACCAAAGCGGGCCGGGCTGTGCAGGATTTTGTGAACGATCAATTGTCGAACTGGTACGTTCGATTATCGCGTCGGCGCTTCTGGTCCGGGGTCGCGTCCGACAAACGGGCTGCTTACGAAACACTCCACGAATGTCTGACAACCGTCTCGCAGTTGATGTCGCCTATCGCGCCATTCTACGCCGACTGGCTGTATCGCAATCTGACGGAAGGAGCTACATCGGTCCACTTAACCGATTTTCCTGCGGCCGATCAAACCTTGATCGACACAGAACTGGAACGTTCGATGGAATTGGCACAGCAGGTTTCATCCCTGGTTCACTCCCTTCGAAAAGGTCATAAGTTGAAAGTTCGGCAACCCTTGAGCCGCATATTAGTTCCCGTTTTGAACGCTGATACGCGCCGTCAAATTGAGCACGTTAGCCCGATTATCATGTCGGAAGTCAATGTAAAAGCGGTTGAGTTCGTAGATGATGCGAGTGGTATTCTCAAGAAGAAAGTCAAACCGAATTTTAAAGCCCTTGGCCCGAAATTCGGCAAGCAGATGAAGGATGTTGCAGCCGCCATTACGGCGATGACGCCCGATCAGTTGAAGGAGCTGGAACAGAGTGACAGCCTGCAACTCGGCGCCTTTAGCCTGCAATTGTCTGACGTTGAGATAGTAACCGAAGACATTCCGGGTTGGCTTGTGGCTAGTGAAGGCGGGCTGACAGTTGCATTGGACGTAACCGTAACGGATGAACTACGCGGAGAAGGTATCGCCCGCGATTTTGTAAACCGTATTCAAAACCTAAGAAAAGACCGTGGCTTCTCGGTTACCGATAAAATTCATATCAAATTAGAACGGAATCGAAACGCAGAGTCGAATGATTTAGTGGCGTCAGCTATCGAAATCAACAGCGACTATATTCGCCAGGAAGTTCAAGCCGTATCGCTGGATTTAGTTAACGACCTAAATGGGTTGGCAACGGCATCGACTGTAGCTGAAATTGAGATGGACGAATTTCAATTGCGCGTCAAAGTAGATCGGGCCTGATTATCCAGATACGTTAGTTTTTGTTGACATAAAAAAGTCACCTCAGTTGGGGTGGCTTTTTTATTTCGTATGGGTTTTCACGATTTATATAAATTGATTTTTTTCAGATATACGACTACACGTATACAACGGCACGAATCTTGTATGTAAAACCCTGACTACGTAGTGTATACAACCATATTCACGCAGGCTCAGCATAGTACAAATTCCCCGTTCATCTAAATCCTTACGGCTTTGATTGATTATTTACGGACTACATTACACTCATTTCTCAATAATTACCAAGCCGTTATGTGGCGGTTGCGTGAGTGTTCGCTCAATGATGAGCAGTTAGGCATTGCTGTCGGGCTAAGTGGTAATGCCATTCGAAACCGGCGCTCAAAACCCGATCTCTGGAAACTATCTGACGTCGAACGGCTGGCAGCTCATTTTGCCTTACCTGTCACGGCTTGCGTCCAGTTAAATCAGGTTCTTCATGACTTACCCGTTGGCCTGAAAAATCTGCCAGCCGACGAGCGAAGACGAACGGAACGGCAACTACTTTTTAAAACAACTCAACTTGAGTCGTACAATCAAAGCGACTGGCCGGTTCGTTATCTACTTCGAATGCATCAGTCTTTAGCTAATAGCAGATAGACAACATACTGATTATTAGACAACTAGTACCGACAATAGGATGTTCTATCCGCCGGGTGTAATTTTACAGTGAACTTCGTCGTCACTGCATGAAAAACAGCCTTTACTCAGTCCTGGTTTTTCTATTTTTTTTCGGTCAATTAGCCACTGCACAATCACCCATATTGGTGCGTGGCCCTTATTTACAGGTTGTTACGCCAACATCTGTTGTTGTTCGCTGGCGAACAGATCAACCTACTACTGGCCGGGTCTGGTTCGGTCCATCAGCCAGCCAATTGACAAGCAACCTTCGCGAATCGCAACCCACATTTGAACATAGCCTGACACTCACGGGGCTTCAACCGGCTACCC
>CAXVWN010000026.1:0-5136 GCA_964263725.1 Spirosoma sp. | reverse complement strand
CGTTCGATCGCCGGGTGAGTATGATCGCGCTCATATTTCCGGCGCAGTAAATATTCCACTATTCGACAATGATGAGCGGGCACTGGTTGGTACAAAATATAAAAATGCGGGAAAAGATGCGGCTGTGTTGCTGGGACTCACGTTAGTCGGTCCGAAACTGGCAGATTTTGTTAAACAGGCAAAAAAACTTAACCCACAAAACAAGGAAGTATTGGTGCATTGCTGGCGTGGAGGCATGCGCAGCGGATCATTTGGCTGGCTGCTAGACACGGCAGGGCTTACTGCTTCTACACTTGTTGGAGGTTATAAAACTTACCGAAATGTTGTTTTAAACGCCTTCGTCGAACCGCTGAAACTCTTTATTATAGGTGGTAAGACAGGCAGTGGCAAAACGGACATTCTGAAAGAATTGGCCCGGCAAGGCGAACAAATTATTGATCTGGAAGCGCTGGCGCACCATAAAGGTTCAACCTATGGGGCTATCGGTCAACTCCCACAGCCAAGTACAGAACAGTTTGAGAATCGTCTCTTTCACACGTTACAAACTCTGGACAAGAACCACCGAATTTGGCTTGAAGATGAGAGTCGCAACATTGGCTCGTGCTTCATTCCTATGCCGCTTTGGCAACAAATGCAAGTTGCACCGGTAACTAATGTCGATATTCCAAAAGACAAACGGGTGAACCGGTTAGTCGCTGAATACGCAGGCATTGACCATGACTTACTGGTTGAAGCAACGGAACGAATTCGCAGGCGGCTTGGTGGCAAAGTGACTAAAGATGCCCTTGATGCATTGATTCGCCACGATTATGCAACCGTTGCCGATTTAACGCTGGATTATTACGACAAATCTTACTTGCACGGCCTTTCTCAGCGTAATCCAGCGAGCGTTCATTTAATAGAAACCCAAGAAGATAACCCATCACAAACAGCTCTGCAATTGATCGACTGGGCAAATGCCTTTTAATGGCCAGCGTTACGATTGTTTCTTTTTCTTCGTATCACCCATCCGGCGAACCACTTCCCGTTTCTGAAACCCTAAATGCCATACGGCAAAGGGCACTTCCTGCTTACCAAAACAGGCTTCGCAAATGGGGCTATCGGTTGCAACAGCCGCGTTGTACACAAATAACGTATCGCTAATTTTTTGGATATTGGAAATCGGCTGTTGCTTCTGTTTGGCGCTGTATAAATAAGCATCCAGAATTTCCCGCTCTTTGCCGGTCAATGACTTGTTCTGTATATCGGCAGCGCCCAATAAGCGAATATCCAAGGCATAACGATTGGCGATAGCTTTCGTCCGGGGTAGATTTTGCAACTGGCAAAGTTTGGCCCGCTCGGCGGGGTCGGTCGTTTTCTGTAATTGTGTTATTAGCTCTTTCTGTACCACCGCGCTAACTTTCCCACCCAGATCATCTACCGTTTCCACTAAATCAGCGTTGGTAATTCGTTTAATTTTCGAATCGGCCATTTCTTCCTTTAGTTCGCTTGTATAACGTACCCGATCTGGATTACAAGAAACGAACAGACAGGCAAGCGCGGTTAAATAAAAGATTGTTTGTAGTTTCATAATTAACTAGCACCTCAGTAACTATTGCCACTGTAAATTCTTGCCGAACAGAATATTCCGAACGCCAATAATTTCGTTAATGTCATCCCAAAATATAAAATGTGCATTAAACTCAAAAGCTTGACGCTGTTCAGCGCTAGCCTGAGTCAATTTTAAAGACCATTCAATTGGAAAACTAACCGAGCGACCGTCTTCAAAACCACAGATAACCATCGTATCCGTAATTGCGACAGACGACAAATCGGGCAGAAACTCTGGTTTGATCAGTAAAGCAGGATTACTTGACTTGATTTTAGCCGATCTTTTTATAGGTAAGTTGAATGCCGTTCTCATAACAATGGTTCTGGTATTGTTCAATAATAACTTCTAAATGCGTTATGATCGCTTTCTCAATCTTACGAAGTTCATGTAACGTAAAACCTCTATTGAAAGCTAGCTGTAGGTTCCCATTTGGAGTTACCCAGTATTTACATTCTTTCTTTCCTTTGTCTGTAACGTGAATATGGAAAGGTTCGTTTAATAAGTCGAACATGACAGCGAAAAAGCGCCATCCATATAGTTCCATAAATTTAGGCATGGGCAAACATACCCATATAAATGTAACCTATATGTATAAATTGTGTTATTTAAAAAAACTCATTTGCCATCGAAATTTTCATTCGTATCTACACAAAGACTAACTGCCAGTATTTTCGTAATTTTGTTTTTTTATAATCTGTAATTCCCCTTGTCGTACCGCCTTCGGTTATATACGCTGGCTGGAACGACAAATAAAGTCATATCTCATGCTTGATCAGTTAGAAGCCATCAGTGAACGCTTCAACGAAGTAGCTCAACAAATTGTGCAACCCGAGGCCGTTTCAGATCAGAAGCGGTTTATGAAGTTGAGCAAAGAATACAAGGATTTAGAAAAGATCGTCGTACAATACAAGGCCTATACGCAACTACTCGAAGAAATCGAGAACGCGAAGCAGGTTATCGCCACCGAAAAAGATGAAGATTTTCGGGAGATGGCCAAAGGCGAATTAGACGAACTGCTGCCCCGCCGGGATACGCTAGAGGAAGTACTTAAGGAAATGCTAATGCCTAAAGACCCGAATGACAGTAAAAACGTCATTCTAGAAATTCGGGGCGGCACCGGTGGCGACGAAGCTGCCATTTTTGCGGGTGACATTTTCCGTATGTACCAACGGTTCTGCGAGAAAATGGGTTGGAAGATGTCGCTTGTCGATTTTACAGAGGGCACATCCGGCGGCTATAAGGAAATCATTACCGAAGTAGAAGGCGAAGATGTATATGGCAAGCTAAAATTCGAGTCGGGTGTTCACCGGGTGCAGCGTGTACCCGCCACCGAAACACAGGGCCGAATTCATACATCGGCCGCCAGCGTAGCCGTGCTGCCCGAGGCTGAAGAGGTGGACGTTGAATTGAATATGAACGACATCCGTAAAGACACCTTCTGTTCGTCGGGAGCGGGTGGTCAGTCGGTAAACACCACCTATTCGGCGGTGCGGCTAACCCATATTCCATCTGGTATCGTTGTCCAGTGCCAGGATGAACGCTCACAGTTAAAAAACTTTGACAAAGCCCTCACAGTGCTTCGGTCAAGGATTTACGAAATTGAATTGCAGAAACATAACGACGCTATTGCTTCTCAGCGCAAAACGATGGTAGGCAGTGGTGACCGTTCCGACAAAATCCGAACCTATAACTATCCACAAAGCCGTGTAACAGACCACCGCATCGGTCTAACCGTTTATAATTTACCCGCTGTGATGGATGGTGGCATCGGCGAATTCATTGAGCAACTTCGCATCGCCGAAAACGCCGAACGATTGAAGGAAGGCGCTACGGTATAAGGAACCAGTACAAAAGCAGGCGGCAAATTGAGTTAATTTACCGCCTGCTTTTTATTTACTCCAGACTGGTATATCAGTGAAATCGTTTAAGATTGTTGAATATCGAGCCATTTCTTTAAGTTCAGGCATAAAATAAGTCCGGCCCTCGTTAGAAGAACCGGACTCACAAACATATATTCTACTGTTTTTATTCAGTTACCCAGCCACGTTCTCCGAGCTAAGTTTAGCGCCCAGATATTCGCGGTTCATACGGGCAATGTGATCGAGAGAAATAGATTTGGGGCACTCAACCGAACACGCGCCCGTAAACGAACAGGCACCGAATCCTTCGGCATCCATTTGAGCAACCATACGTTCGGCGCGTTCCTTTTGCTCCGACTGTCCTTGTGGCAAAATCGCTAATTGCGACACTTTTGCCGAGACAAATAGCATAGCAGACGCATTTTTGCAGGCTGCTACACAGGCGCCACAGCCAATACACGCAGCGGCATCCATAGCTTCGTCAGCGATAACGCGGGGGATAAGAATCTCATTCGCATCACGTGCCGAACCCGTATTAACCGATACATAGCCGCCAGATTGGATAATACGGTCGAAAGCGGACCGATCAACCATCAGATCTTTAATGACCGGAAAGGACCGTGCCCGCCAGGGCTCTACTACAATTGTGTCACCATCATTAAATGACCGCATGTGTAATTGACAGGTCGTAGCACCGGTTTGCGGCCCGTGCGCCCGTCCATTAATATACATCGAGCAAGTTCCGCAGATTCCCTCACGGCAATCGTGATCGAAAGTAACGGGGTCTTCGCCTTTACGGGTCAGCGAATCATTTAGTACATCGAACATCTCCAGGAAAGACATATCTTCCGATACATTATCCAAGTGATAGTCAACCAATTTACCGGCTGTATTCGTATTTTTCTGTCTCCAGACTTGTAGGTTGATTTTCATCTTACAAAAAAGTTGTAAGGTTATTGAGTTATAAAACTGTAGAGTTTCATAGGGCAAATAAGCTTATGACTCGACAATTCAACAACACTATAACTTTATTTATAACTCCGCTGTGTCAGTTTCACGTTCTCGAATTCGAGTATTTCTTTATTAAGCAGTTCGGGTTGGTCTTCTCCCTGAAACTCCCAGGCCGCAACATAAGCGTAATTGGCATCGTCACGCAGCGCTTCACCATCGGGTGTCTGGTATTCTTCCCGGAAGTGGCCACCGCAGGATTCGTTTCGGTTTAGCGCATCATCAACCATCAACTCGCCCAGCTCGATAAAATCGGCTACACGTGATGCTTGCTCCAGAGCCTGGTTCATCTCCTCAGCGTCACCCATTATCTTCACATTGGACCAGAACTCTTTCTTTAGCGCCTGAATCTTCTGTTTAGCAAGTTGAAGCCCTTCGGCAGTACGTGACATACCGCAATATTCCCACATGATATGGCCCAATTCCTTGTGCAAATCATCAACGGGTCGGTCGCCTTTAATTGCCAACAAACGGTTGATCTGACCCTGAATTTTTTGCTCAGCTTCCTTGAATACAGGAGCATCAACGGGCAATTTATCGGCTGGGCCAATAGTTGCCAGGTAATCACCAACGGTATACGGAATCACGAAATAACCATCGGCAAGACCCTGCATCAGCGCCGACGCACCGAGACGGTTAGCACCGTGGTCGGAGAAATTAGCTTCGCCAAGGGCATAC
>CAXVWN010000025.1:0-3249 GCA_964263725.1 Spirosoma sp. | reverse complement strand
GGGCGGAGGCACGTCTGTAAATGCGATACCTTACGAATCGTGGATGGAAATTGACATGCGCTCTGAAAGTCCGGATAAACTCAATGAAGTCGATCAGTTATTGCAAACGGCTGTTCAGCGAGCGTTGAAAGAAGAAAATGGCACTAAACGGCAAGGTCCCGACCTGACTGTAGACGTCAAGAAAATTGGTGATCGCCCATCGGGCAAAACGGACGTTACGGCCCCTATTGTACAGCGGGCAATAGCCGTGACCAAATATCTGAATACGGAGCCTCAACTGGATGTGGCTTCAACAAATGCGAATACACCTATTGCCTTAGGCATTCCGGCCATAACGATCGGAAGCGGAGGCATCGGCGGGGGCGAACATGCCCTGAACGAATGGTGGCTGAATGACAAAGGCTACCTGGGTATGCAACGTATTTTACTTGTGCTGCTGACCGAAGCGGGTTTAAATAAAGGCACTGGTGGATCGGGAGTAAAGCGATAAATTAGCACCGATCAACCCATCAACGAAATCCAATGCGACAACTCATTTTAATTTGTTTTATAGCCTTACTTACCGGAGCGGCAAACGCCCAGAGTTTGTATATGCCCCGCAATGTGAAGCAGGCCTATCAGAAAGGAACGCGTTCGATGGATGGCAAGCCGGGTAAAAATTACTGGCAGAATTTCGCCCGATATAACATCACTATTACGGCCACGCCACCCAACCGCACCATTCGCGGTACGGAAGACATTACGTATGTCAACAACAGTCCGGATACGCTGAAAGCGCTCGTTTTCAAATTAATTCTGAACAGCCATAAAGCAGGTGCTATCCGCCAATCGCCAGCGTCGCCGGATTACCTGACATCAGGTATTCAAATTGATAAATACACCGAAAACAACACCGCCAAACCCTGGCGCGAGGCTGGTAATGCTACCTCAAGGCAGGTTGCCCTAACAAAGGCGCTAATGCCCCACGATTCCGTAAAGCTTGCGTTCGACTGGCATTATGATGTTTCGGTAGAAAGCGGACGGGAAGGCGCACTGGACTCAACGACCTTTTTTCTGGCCTATTTCTACCCGCGCGTGGCCGTTATGGATGATTATTACGGATGGGATCGCACAGTTTTTACGGAAGCTCAGGAGTTTTATAACGACTTCAATGACTACACACTTACGGTAAATGTGCCGAAAGATTACATCGTTTGGTCAACCGGCGATTTACAGAATGCCGCCGACGTGCTTCAACCGACGTATGCCAAACGACTGAGCGAATCCTTGCAAACCGATTCACTTATTCATGTGGCAACGCTGGCCGATTTAGCGACCAAAACGGTAACGACGCAACAACCCGTCAATTCCTGGAAATGGACAGCGAATAACGTTCCCGATCTTGCCTTGTGCATCAGCAATCATTACGTCTGGGATGCATCGAGTGTGGTGGTTGATAAGAAAACGAATCGTCGGGCCAGCGTGCAGGCGGCTTTTCTGGATACAGCTAACGATTTCCATCAAATGGTTGGTTTCGGGCGGCATGCGCTCGACTGGTTTTCAAACAACCTGCCCGGTGTGCCGTATCCCTACCCGAAAACAACCATCGTTCAGGGATTTGCCGACATGGAATATCCTATGATGGTGAATGATGGAACAACGACGGATTTGAATTTTTCCCGCTTTGTCGCCGAGCATGAAATTGCGCATACGTGGTTCCCTTTTTACATGGGCATCAACGAAACGCGTTATGGATTCATGGATGAAGGCTGGGCTACAGCCTTTGAATATGTCATTAGCCAGGCCGATTTAGGCAATGATCAGGCGGCCAAAAACTTCAGGATGTTTCGGGTTAACGGCTGGATTAAAGACCCATCGGCGGAACAGGATTTACCCATTGTTACGCCCACCAATGTACTGAGCGGGGCCGCTATGGGCAATAACGAATACGGAAAAGCGGCACTTGGTTATCTCGCACTCAGAGAGTTACTAGGCGAAGCCGAATTTAAGAAAAGCCTGCATGAATTTATGGACCGCTGGCACGGCAAACACCCCACGCCCTGGGATATGTTTTACAGTTTTAGCAATGCATCGGGGAAAGACCTGAACTGGTTCTGGAACAACTGGTTTTTCAGCAATAACTACATTGATTTTTCCATTCAGAAAGTAGAAACGTTACCAACAAAATGCGCTATTACGATTCAGAACATCGGTGGTTATGTCGCTCCAATGGACGTTATTCTGACGTTCACGGATGGTACAACGGAAACCTTTCACCAAACGCCCAATCTTTGGCTGGCCAATCAAAAACAGGCAACAATCAATTTACCCATTAAAAAGAAAGTAAAAACAGTGAATTTGGCGGGTGGCATTTTTATGGATGCCGATGAACGTAACAATACCTGGCAAGGCAAGTGAACGACAAACATACAGATGCACTTTGGGAACAATAGTTTTCCATAGTGCGTCTGTATAAGTACGGACCACTTTATTGAGTGTATGACTCGCCGACAGCATTTTGTTATTATTCTGATTCTAGGGACGTTAACAACGGTAAGTCCCTTTTCTATTGACATGTATTTGCCGGGATTTCCGGCCATTGCCAAAGACCTGCATACATCAATTTCGCAGGTCCAGTTATCGCTAACGGCTTATTTAATCGGCATTTCGGTTGGCCAGCTTCTCTACGGCCCTTTGCTGGATCGGTTTGGGCGAAAGTTGCCGCTCTACACAGGGTTGGTTCTCTACGTGCTGGCTTCGGTAGGCTGTGCGTTTAGTACGTCGATAGAAACCCTGATTTCGATGCGACTCCTGCAAGCCTTAGGTGGCTGTGTCGGTTTGGTAGCGGCTCAGGCACTGGTGCGCGATCTGTTTCCGGTAACTGACATTGCCCAGGTTTTTTCGTTACTCACATTGGTTCTGGCTGTTTCGCCCATGATTGCCCCAACGGTTGGCGGCTATGCGACCGTTGCGTTTGGCTGGCATTCTATTTTCATTATTCTGGCGATTATAACGGTCCTAATTCTGGTTGCTATTTATTTTGTTCTGCCCGATGGTAAACAACCCGATGCTTCCCTATCGCTACGCCCGAAGGCGGTACTAAGCAGTTTTTTTACGGTGTTGAAACAGCCTCAATTCTTAACATACGCCTTAGTTGGCGGTATTGCTACGGCGGCTCCCTTCGCGTATCTGGCGGGTTCTTCCGATGTGTTCATGAACCTGTACAACGTTAGTGCACAGGAATACGGCTGGATTTTCGCCTTTCTGGCT
>CAXVWN010000024.1:0-21471 GCA_964263725.1 Spirosoma sp. | reverse complement strand
TACTCAATCATTGGCTCGTATTTGCAGGATTGGCTTTTCTATGACACCGATTACAACTGGCGTCTTGAACCCGACAAATCGGGCGATTCGCGGGCTATTGCCGATATAGGTTCGCACTTGATGGACAGTCTGGAATACATTACGGGACTGAAAACGGTGGCTGTTATGGCTGATTTTAATACGGTTCATAAAGTGCGTAAGAAGCCGTTGAAACCCGTTGAAACGTATTCGGGTAAGATGCTCCAGCCGGAAGATTATGCCGATGTCCCCATCAACACTGAAGATCACGCTAACGTGTTACTGCGGTTTGATAATGGAAATCGGGGTGTTATCACCGTATCGCAGGTATCGGCAGGGCGCAAAAATCAGATGAAACTGGAGATTGCCGGCTCAAAGAAAACATATGCCTGGAATTCTGAAGCACCCAACGAAATGTGGATCGGTAATCGCGATGGTGCTAACCAGTCGTTCATGCGCGATCCATCGCTGGCTCACCCCGAAGCCCGCTCGGTGATTTCATTTCCCGGTGGTCATAATGAAGGGTTTCCCGATACCTCGAAACAACTCTTCAAAGAAGTCTACGACGCCATTGCGGCCGGAAAACAGCCCGAAAATCCAACTTTCCCAACTTTCGCCGACGGCTACCGCGAGTTACTCATCTGCGAAAAGATTCTTGAATCCAACCGTAAGCAAGCGTGGGTAGAAATTTAAATAGAGAAGCATTAATTTAGTGCTTTAGACACAAACGTTAAAGCCATGCAGTACCAGAATAAATACAATGGTGTTATCACTATCGAACCCGGAAAGCGAGGTGGGAAGCCTTGTATTCGAGGAATGCGTATTACGGTTGGTGATATTTTAGGCTGGTTAGGTGGAGGAATGACGGTTGAGGAAATCATTGACGACTTTCCTGAGCTAACCCGAGAAGATATCCAGGCCGCTCTGCTTTTTGCGGCAGACCGTGATAACGGTACAATGTTAATGGCTGCCTAATGCGACTATTGTTCGACCAGAATATTTCTTATAGAGTCGTGAAGCAGTTGAAGACCATATTCCCCAATGTGATTGGCGTTCGGGAGTGTGGCCTGTTCAATACTGATGATTCTCAAATATGGGAGTACGCTCGTCAAAATGACTACACTGTTGTCACATTTGACAAGGATATTCCTACAATAGGCTCCGTAAAAGGGTTTCCACCTAAAATTATTTGGTTACGGACAGGTAATTTGAGCAACCAGGGTATTGTGGCTCTATTTACAGATCATTCTGATCAATTCGTCGCTTTTATTGCTAATGAAAGAAAAGGATGTTTAATGGTCTATTCCAACTCAGGCCCTAATAATCAAACTAGAGAAGAATGAAAACTATGAAAGGCCCGGGCATTTTCCTTGCTCAGTTTCTGGGGGATACGGCCCCGTTTAATTCGCTTGAATCCATTGCCAAATACATGGCCGATTTAGGCTACAAGGGTGTTCAGATTCCTACCTGGGACCCGCGTATGATTGATCTCAGGAAAGCCTCCGAGAGCCAGACGTACTGCGATGAACTGAAAGGTAAACTGAAAGACGTTGGTGTCGAAATTACCGAATTGGCTACCCACTTACAGGGGCAATTGGTAGCCGTTCACCCGGCTTACGGCGCTATGTTCGACGGTTTCGGACCGGCCGAACTGGCGGGCAAACCTAAGGATCAACAAGCTTGGGCTGTCGATCAGTTGTTGATGACGGCTAAAGCCAGCAAAAATCTTGGCTTAAAAGTCAGTCCAACGTTCTCTGGGGCGTTGCTCTGGCCGTTTGTGTACCCTTGGCCGCAGCGTCCGGCAGGATTGGTGGAAACAGGGTTTACCGAACTAGCGAATCGCTGGCTGCCTATTCTGAACGCCTACGATGAAGCGGGTGTCGATCTGGCCTACGAATTGCACCCCGGCGAAGACTTGCACGATGGGATTACATTCGAGATGTTTCTAGAGAAAGTTGATAACCACCCGCGTGCGGGCATCAACTACGATCCTAGCCATTTTGTGCTTCAACAGCTTGACTATCTGCAATTTATTGATTTCTACCACGAGCGCATTTACGCTTATCACGTAAAAGATGCCGAGTTCAACCCGACAGGAAAACAAGGCGTTTACGGCGGTTATCAGGGTTGGGTTGAGCGGGCTGGTCGATTCCGGTCGCTGGGCGATGGGCAGGTTGATTTTTCAGGAATCTTCTCCAAACTGGCCCAATACGATTACGACCGCTGGGCGGTACTGGAGTGGGAGTGTGCCCTGAAACACCCTGAACAAGGCGCGGCAGAAGGCGCACCATTCATCGAGAGTCACATTATCCGCGTCACCGAGCGCGCGTTTGATGACTTCGCCGGAACGGGTGCCGATGACGAGTTTAACAAGAAAGTGTTGGGGTTGTAAATTGAATCTTATTTGTAGTTTTTGTGGTGTCGGGTTCTCAAACCCGACACCATTATTATTTTAATCAAAACATCATTTAATATGGCTGGTCAAGGTTCGGGTGGCAATGTGCTGGCTGCCCTTTGTAGTTTTTTCATTCCGGGTTTAGGACAGCTTTTACAAGGCCGTTTGCTGATGGCTATTTTGCAGTTTTTGCTGGCCGCAACTCTGTGGTTTTTTCTGATGGGATGGATTATTCACCTGTGGTCTATCATTGACGCGGCTCGGTATAATCCCGGCAAATAGCAAGTATCTGGCGCTAGCCAAGTAGCTTGTTCATCAAAACTTAACCAGTCTATAACCTGCCGTATCGCTGCGATTGACCATATTTGCAAGGGAACAACAACTGGTTAAGTGGCCGCAACTCGATCTACCATAGCCCTTTTTGGCGCAGAACTTATCGGAACAGCTTTGCTGCTGCTGTGTGGTCTGAGCGTCGTTATTTTTAATTGGGGAACAGGCAGCATTGTTACCAGCCTGATCCCATCCGAACCCATTCGCCGAGCCGTAACGGGTTTTCTGTTTGGTACCGTTGGTTGTCTGGTTACGCTGTCACCGGTTGGCAAAATTAGCGGAGCGCATATCAACCCGGCGGTTAGCGTAGCTTTCTGGCTACGAGGCAAAATGAAAACACAGGTTATGGTTG
The DNA here is from genome assembly GCA_964263725.1 of Spirosoma sp. Lineage (GTDB taxonomy): Bacteria > Bacteroidota > Bacteroidia > Cytophagales > Spirosomataceae > Spirosoma. The sequence continues at coordinate 18,376 of CAXVWN010000024.1, read as the reverse complement.
GCTACGTATGCAGTCAGATGATTGGTGCCGTAATCGGCTGTTTGCCGTTACTGTTGTGGGGAGAACAGGGGAAAAGTGTTCACTACGGCAATACAGAGCCCGGCAATGCGGGCTTATTAGCCGCGTTTTTTGGCGAAGTCCTTACTACAGTTACGCTGATTACAACTATATTTTTGTTCGTGGGCAGTAAAAAATTCCGTAACTACACACCCTACACCATGCCATTTCTATACGGGTTTATGGTGTGGAACGAGGGGCCGTTTTCAGGCTGTAGTACGAACCCCGCCCGTAGTTTTGGTCCCGCCGTTATCAGTCAGGTTTATACAGATTACTGGCTGTACATGGCGGCTCCTTTAACTGGTGTTGTGCTCGTAGTAGGAGTTTTTCGATTGTTGCGACTGCATAAGTATTATCATCTTGAGGCTGCTCGTATAAGCTACCACGAAAGTCCAACTCCCCAAGTTTTAAAAGTTGCCTGAATGAGCCGGTAGCGTTTATCAATCACATTTCCTGTTCGATATCGTGCTTTTCTACGCCATTATAATGCCTGTAGAGGCATTGTCTGATTCATTTAATCGTCTAAAATTCAAGACCTATCCATGCAATCCTTCCCCGTTTCTTCCTCAATTTTATCGGCTACACATCTTGCCGGTTTTCTGCAAAAACACTATAATCTATCTACAAATGCCTCGTGTAAGTTGTTGAAAGCGGGTGTCAATCACTCATATCTGGTTACAGACGGTTCCGAGAAGTCTATTTTTCGTGTGTATAGCCTCGATTGGCGCACCGAAAACGAAATTGGCGAAGAAATCCGATTGCTGCATTTATTACACGAAAATGGTCTACCTGTCTCATACCCAATTGTCGATGCTACCGGGATATATATTCAGGCATTGCAGGCAGCCGAAGGCAAGCGGTTTGGCGTATTATTTTCGTTTGCAGAAGGTGAAAAACTACTCAATTTTTCACCTGATCTTCATTATAAAATAGGGCAAATTATGGCTCGTTTCCATCAGATTACGCAGAATTTACCGTTGGCTCGTGAGACTTATACACCGCAGGTTTTACTGGTCGATTCGTTGGAAAAGTTGAAGCCGTTTCTGCCAATTGATACGGCCGAAATGCAGTTTATGTTGTCTACGCAACGCTACTTGCTGGATCAGTTTGCGAGTATTGATAACACTAAAACCCGGCGTGGCGTGGTGCATTTGGACATCTGGTTCGACAACCTGAATATTGCTAAAGATGGTACGATTACGCTCTTCGATTTCGATTTCTGCGGCAACGGCTTGTTGTGTCTCGATATAGCCTATTATATTTTGCAAATTCATAGTACTGAAACCGACGAGGTTGAATTCAATAAAAAGAAAGACAGTTTCTTAAGTGGTTACGAATCAGTCACTAAAATCAGCGATGAAGAAAAACGACTGCTACCTATGTTGGCCGAAAGTATTTACTTCTTTTATATCGGCGTCCAGTGTCAACGATTTGAGAACTGGTCGAATACATTCCTGAATGATTTGTATCTAAAACGATTTATTAATTTGCGCGTAAAAAGATGGCTTGATTTTAATAAGTTAAACGTAAAATGACACCAACTTTCTTTCCTGCACAAGCCGATTTTCGGGTGTGGCTAGAGGCAAATCATAATAAAGAAACCGAACTGCTGGTGGGCTTCTATAAAGTAGACTCGGGTAAGCCGAGCTTAACGTGGTCGCAATCGGTCGATGAAGCTCTTTGTTTCGGCTGGATAGATGGCGTTCGTAAATCAATTGATGCCGAGAGTTATAGCATCCGTTTTACACCCCGAAAAGCCAAAAGTATCTGGAGTGCGGTAAACATTCAAAAGATAGAAGACCTCACCCGGCAAGGGCTAATCCGCCCAGCAGGGTTGGTGGCTTTTGAGAAGCGTGAAGAGATCCGGTCGAAAATCTACGCCTACGAACAAAAGAGTGTTAGTCTTTCTGATGCGTTTGAAACTGAATTTAAAGCAAATGAAAAAGCATGGGCCTTTTTTAGCAAACAGGCCCCCTCGTATCAAAAACAGGTTATTAATTGGGTAATGACTGCCCGCCAACCCGCCACGAAACGAAACCGATTCGATAAATTGATGAACAATAGCGAAGCGGGTCTGAGAATATGACTATTTATTAGTTCGTAAACGATAATCGTTTTTAAATAAACTTAAAATTTAGTGTATATTTCCTTTTATTTATAGTAAGAAGCTGTTTGAATTAATCTTATTGGGTTATAAAAGCGACTTTTTGGCAGCTGAATCTGACAAAAAATCTATCGTTTCTATCACCAAAATTTACCTCAAACAACTTCTAAGTTATAGTGTAAGTACTCCTCTCTTTTGCGAAAACGTTACGATCTTTTATCATGAAAAATCATTTACGGGCTTTATGTTGCCTGTTGGTAGTGCTAACAGCGGTTCATTATTCCGCTCAGGCTCAACGCCGGCTAATCGACAGTCTGAAAACGACGTTGACTCAGAAATTACCCGATACAACCCGGGCGGCTACGTACTATCAAATCGCAAATACTTTTTTTAAACAAAGCCAGCTCGATTCGGCCCACTATTACCTAAGACCAATGTTGCGGCATTGCCAGCGAACAAATTATATAGCAGGTTTGGGTGATTATAACTTGCTTTCCTCCGCCGTTTATCTACACCAGGGATTATTTGATGAGTCAATTCTGCGTGCCCACGCAGCTATAAACTATTTTACTAAAATTCATAAACTTGGCTCAATTGCTAAAGTATACCATAATTTAGGGCTTCTCTATAAAACGATGGGTGGCGATTTGCGTATACGCACAAACCTTGAAACGGGACGTTCGTATATGTTGCAGGCTATCAACATAAACCAAACGCTCAAGGCCAACCGGTATTTATCTGATAACTACATTAATCTGGGGATTATTTATGAAGATTTGGGTGAATATGAACGGGGGAAAGAATGCTTCCTGAAAGCGATAGCTATTAATGACGCCATTCATGCCAAACTGGAAGAATATCGGGTCATTTATAATAATCTTGGAAAAAACGCCAATGTACAGGGGCATTATGACGAGGCTATTACATATCTCAACAAGGCACTGGCTATTAATCTGGACTTAAATCGGACAACCAGTCTGGTACATAACTACCGGAATTTATCGACCTCTTATCAAGCCCTGAAAAAGCCCGAACAAGCTATATATTATGGTGAAAAAGCTATCGTATTGGTGGAGAAGAGTAAAGATGCACCCCTGACTCGATCGGTCTATAAAATGATGTCGCAGATGTATGCCAGCACGGGGCATTATGAAAAAGCGTATCATTATGCCGTGCAGCAAAAACAAATTGAGGATTCGTTAATGAATCTTGATAAAACGCGTACGGTAGCCCGATTGGAGGGTCAATATGCTGTTAAGAAATCCAACGAATTAGCGACTATTCAGGCAAATCTGGCATTGGCCAAGGCAGGTGAAATTGCTCGGATTAAATCCATAAAAGAAAAAGAAATTGCCGCTGTTGAGGCTAAAGAAAATCGTCGGATAGCGCAGATAAAAGCCGCAGCCGATATTGAAAAAACACGTGCTGTACTGGAGGTTCAGGCCAAATACGAAACGCAAAAACGAATTAATCAAATTGCTATTCTTGACCAGCAAAACCAGCAACAGAATCAGCAAGTTAAGTATATGGCAGGGGGCTTGGGGCTGCTCGGGTTATTGCTAAGTTTATTAGTTGGCCAATATTGGGCTATTCGCCGGGCCAATAGACGCTTGTCCTCTCAAAACCAAATTATTACCAGTAGTAGCCAGCAACTAGTGAGCCAGGCAGAACAGTTGCGCACATTGATGAAAGAATTGCATCACCGCGTCAAAAACAATCTGGCAATTGTCTCTAGTCTGCTCACCTTACAGGCAAATGGCTTAACAGATGAGAAGGCCGTACAAGCGCTGCGAAAAGGACAACAACGCGTGCAGGCTATGTCGTTGATTCACCAGCGCTTATACCAAACAGATCGCGTAACTATTGTTAATATACGTGAATACCTGACCGATCTGGCCGAGAGCCTTATGCAGGCTTATGGCTACGAGCCTTCTAATTTCGATCTTCAGGTAGATGTTGCTATAGAGGAACTGGATGTTGATGTAGCCATGCCGTTAGGATTAATTGTCAATGAGCTGATTACCAACGCATTTAAGTACGCTTTTGCGCATCAGGAGCGGCCACTGCTACGTATTAAGTTAGCTTATGCCAATGGCTCATCGCAGCCTGGTATTACACTGGAAATTCAGGACAATGGACCGGGTATAAAAGTTACAGATTGGCAGAAGACCGGGAGCCGAACGTCTTTTGGTAAACGCCTGGTCACATCGCTTACAGAGCAGTTGGAGGGTCATTTTGAGTTGCTTGCCCAGGATGGAACCTTGTGCCGACTACACATACCACAAACCCGCTTGGCAGCCTGATTTCCACGTCAGGCATAATTGATGAATTGCTTATCGAATGTTGATTTCTACCTCTATATGCCTATACGAATCTTTATTTGTTGCCACTAATTATATTTTTTAACAATAAGTAGGTAATATAGATTATTATATAATAACCTTTTGTTCATATAAAACTTTGTCTTTATTTTTGGTAACTTATGGGTAAGTAATACTGTGTATTGAGGATAGTCTTGCCTTAAGATATAGATCTCTTTCTCAGGGAAGTTGTTTGGTTTTGATAGAAGCTGAGACAACAAAGGCCTGTGGATGTACACCAGTCATACCCGTACCGCTTAATCAACTCTATGTGAAATCAACAAGATTTGTCTACTGAAAATAGATAAATACGCAGCAAGGACTAATCATTAATCCTTGTTGTGGCAATGTGATGAGGTTCATTAAGTACATGCCAAATTACGAAAAGCCGTAAAATCGCAACCTTTAATGACTAGTGACGAGCGTATACATATTTTAATAGTTGAAGATGAAGGTATCCTGGCTATGGAATTGAGTGATAGTCTGGAAGCTGACGGTTATTTCGTAGTAGGTATCGCTAATAATGGTCGTAAAGCACTTGATTTATTTCAGCGACAACGGGTTGATTTACTGTTATGTGACATCACAATCAAAGGAGATTGGGACGGTATTGAAACGGTCCGGCGGATAACGGCCGAACGGTCTATCCCGGTTATCTATCTGACTGCTCTAACCGACCGGGAAACGCTGGAACGGGCTAAAGAGACTTATCCTGCTGCGTATGTAAATAAACCTTACCAACTGGCTAGTCTGAGAACGGCCATTGAATTGGCGATTCATAATTTCACCCGGCGCACTACACCAACCCTGGGAACGGCTAGTCCATCAGAACGGGGAGCACGCGACCGCGAAACAATTCTGCAAATCAATGACCATTTATTTGTCAAACAGAATTACCAGTTTGTTAAAATAAATGTGGGCGAGTTGCTCTATCTCGAAGCTGATAATGTATACACAACGCTTGTTACAGCCAATCGAAAATACGTAATTCGGCTAACCCTTAGCGGAATTCTGGAGCGAATGAACTTGCCATCGTTAGTGCGTATTCATCGTTCTTACGCTGTTAATATTCACAAAGTAGAATCCTTTAACGATGCTGAACTTACTATTGGGGCGCAGTCACTACCGTTGAGCCGAAGTTACAAAGAGGATTTTCTACAGCGGTTTAATCATTATTAAGGTGCCTTCAACCGCTGTCGCTCAGATTGAGACTCTTTGTTATCTGCCAGAAAAAAACTGTTTACATCCCAATTCCGATTGTTCACATCCCAATTTCAGCCGCTGACTACTCTTTCTGAGCAATAGCCAGACGTATACACTACTTTTATACAGTCATTGAAAATTACCTTCCTCTGGCTGACCCAGAATTCTTTAAAACAGAAAACCGGGTCAGCTTATCCAAAAATAATTAATCAGGGAGATGCTTTAATCTCCTCATCAACCGCAAGCCGCTCGTTAATAGAGCGGCTTGTTTTGTTAGAACAAAGTGTACACGTAACTTTCTACAGCAAGATCAAATCAGGTGATAAGGTAACTCTGGATTAAAAAAAGAGGCTACCGAGTTTAATTCGTTAGCTTATGGATAATAGCTAGTGGTTGGTAATTTTTCGATCGGCTCGTTTCTTTGTAAATTCCTTTGTTCTTTGAGTTTTAGCCATGGATGGAAAACTAGTCAATATGCGAATTACCAGCTTACTATTACTTCTTTTTATTGCCGGTTTCATTGACGCAAGTTTCGGGCAGGTAACAAAACCACGCTTTAGAGTTGTTGCCATGACCGAAGCAGGTGGTATTCATGCGCCCTTTGTGGCGGCTGCAAAAATATGGCTTGGTAAAGTGGCCGCAGAGAACAACTTTACCGTTGATTACATCGAAAATGCCGAGCCCATAAATGATAAATTTCTGGCCCAGTATCAGTTGTTTATTCAGTTAAATTATCCGCCTTATGCGTGGAGTGATACAGCCAAAGCCGCTTTCCGGAAATATATAGTAGATGGGAAAGGTGGCTGGATTGGGTTTCATCACGCTGCGTTGCTGGGTGAATTTGATGGATACCAGATGTGGCCCTGGTTTTCAGATTTCATGGGCGGCATTCGCTATAAAAATTATATTCCGGGCTTTGCCAAAGCAACTGTACATGTAGAAGCAAAAAACCATCCCTGTATGAACGATGTGCCAGCCACATTCGACGTTCAGAAAGAGGAATGGTATACCTATAACAGAAGCCCCAGGCCAAACGTCAATGTGCTGGCCACTGTCGATGAATCAACATACTCACCTGATTCACCTATAAAAATGGGGGCTGATCATCCAGTGGTTTGGTCAAATGAGCACGTTAAGGCTCGTAATGTTTATATTTTTATGGGCCATCATCCCGATTTATTTATGAATGATGCGTTTACAAAAATCTTTCGAAATGCCATCTTTTGGGGAGCCGGAAGGAAAGAGTAATTAACCGCCATCTCGATATCATTTAATTAACCTGAATTTTAATGAGTCACCGATCAGTCATAAATTTATTGCTGTTTCTGTTTATCCAAAGTACCTGCTTGCTGAACGCCCAATCCATCAAGGTCTTAACCAATCAGGTAGGTTATGAAGGAAACAAAGCGAAACGGGCCGTTATAATGGCCGAACAACAACTAGCTATTCAAAGCTTTCAGCTCATTAATACCACAACCGGTAAAGTCGTTTACTTTGGAAAACCCGTATTCAGTGGCCCCGTAAACAAGTGGAAAAACTGGCTTTTCTGGACGCTTGATTTTAGTAAATACACAATCGAAGGAACCTTTCAATTGCAGATTGCCCTACCCGGTAAAACGGTGTCGTCCTACCCGTTTTCTATTAGTAAAAATGTATTGGAGCAGTTTACTTTATCTGATGTTGTCTACTATTTCAAAGGCCAGCGCAGTTCGGGATTATTGGACAAAGCAGACCATAAATTAGTGCTGGCAGGCCGATCTTCCGACACCCTCGATGCACACGGCGGCTGGTATGATGCTTCCGGCGATTATGGTAAACATCTGTCGCATCTCACATTCTCATCTTATTTTAATCCACAGCAAATTTCGCTGACAGCCTGGAGTTTACTAAAAACGCATGAGCAGTTGACAAAACGAAAAGGAACAGATTTTCGGCAATACACGCGACGACTACTCGACGAAGCCATGTACGGTGCCGATTATTTAGTGCGGGTACAAGCCAAAGATGGGTCGTTTTACAGGTCGGTGAAAGCACCGGGTCCCGGGAAATTAGCCAAAGACCGGGTTATTCAGGCAGAAGATAAGGCGTACCGGATTAAGCAAACGAAAGATCAGACACTTGCCAGCACGGCCGATGAAACGAATTGGCGCAAGTATCAGGTGAGTTACCGGTCGGGTGGGGGAATGGCCATTGCTTCTCTGGCGATGGCGTCTGTGTATGCCAGCGATCAAACGGGCGATTTTAATTCCGATCAATACAAAAAAGCGGCTGAAAATGCCTTTGCCTTTCTTGAAAAAGAAAATGCAGCGATGACTAATGATGGCAAGGAGAACATTGTTGATGACTATTGCGTATTGAGTGCCGCAACGGAATTGTACAAAGCCACTCAAAATAATAGCTACAAACAAGCCGCTGATAAACGGGCACAGCAACTCCTGAACCGACTCTCGACTTGGAAAAACTATAAAGACTATTGGCGTGCCGATGATCAGGACCGACCTTTCTTCCATCCATCCGATGCCGGTTTACCGTTGGTCAGTTTGGCGTATTATTATCCCTTGGCGTCGCCCGAAATGCAGCGTAAAATAAAGCAAGCGATAAAGAGGTCGATGCAGTACGAACTCGCTGTAACGTACGAAGTATCGAATCCGTTTGGCTACAGTCGGCAGTTAGTACAGGACACGTTGGGAAACCGACGCAGTACATTTTTCTTTCCTCATGGTAGCGAAGCGTCGCCCTGGTGGCAGGGTGAAAATGCCCGAATTGCGTCGATGGCAACAGCGGCTCGGCTGTGTGCCCCGCTGTTTACCGACGATAAGGTTTTTCATGACCAGCTGGAAAACTTCGCTCTTGACCAACTGAACTGGATATTGGGGGTAAATCCGTATGATGCCTGCATGTTGCAGGGAGCGGGCCACAACAATCCAACTTACGGTTTTTTTGGTACGTTTGAATACACCAATGCCCCCGGGGGCATTGTAAACGGCATCACATCCGGCTTGACTAACGAAGACGATATTGATTTTAACTTGTCTTACAAAATGACTGGAAAAGACAGCGATTGGCGGTGGGCCGAACAGTGGTTGCCACATGCCGCCTGGTATATGCTGGCGATAGCGGTCAACGAAGAATAGATCAGAGTTAAAACTCGATTCCTTCCTCAGTTAATAAATCAGCCAGATTTAAAACAACACCGTCCAGAACAGGCACGGTAGCATCCCAGTTTTGGGTTAACCAGGGCGACGTACGAGTTGCTACAAATATTTTTTTAGGCTGGGTAGTAATCCAAATTACTGTGTCGACACCGAACTCGAGTAAACGCTCTGTTTTTTCATACACATAACCGGATTCTTTGCCGGAGAACTCTTCAGGTTCGATGCGTACATCTACTTCAATAGCAATTTTGGGCGGTATGCTGAAGTATTTATCCGTTAATACCAGACCAACCGACTTATCGAAAATGGCAATGTCGTTGGATAGGTTATTGCCCTTGTCAAGGTGGATGCCTGACTCATTGGTGACGACTAAATACTTCTTTCGATTAATAACCCGTCCTAAAAACATGACGAGGGTAGCTACTAAAGTAGCTTGTAATGAACTACTTCCCATAATTTCGGCGGGTGTTTTCTTCCCGGTTGTTACATCGCGGTAACCACGGTAATACAGGGCACGTCCGTTCAGCGTTTCATAAATCAGGTAGGCTGGTACACCTGATTTTGTTCGCTTTTTCGGGGCTGTTGCAACGGCTACTGTCATGGTCTCGTTGATTACGTTCTGTTGACAATTCTACATATTTTAACTGGTAAGTTAAAACAATTTAACGACCCTGGCTAAACCTGCCGAAATGAACAACATTATCGCCACAAAGCCCAAACCATAATACAAACCGAATGCTTCGGCTACAAACCCAATAATGGGCGGTCCTGCCAGAAAGCCAATAAAACTAAACGTAGCAAACGTAGCCAAACCGGCTGCGGGTGGAATGCCCGGCACCCGCATGGAGGCTGCATAAAGAACCGGCGCACCAAGTGAACAACCAGCGCCCAGTAGCCCAAAGCCAATTAAAGCCGTTGTCGGATAGGGAAACGCAATAGCAAATAAAAGTCCGGCAGCGGCTAGCACACCACCAATTTGCAACCAGCGTTTAGAGCCGATTTTTGGGATAATGGCGTCGCCGAGGAAACGGAAACCGGTCATCGTGAACGAGAAGCTGGCAAAGCCCAGAGCCGCAATCTGGCTACTGGCACCAAGCGTCTCGCGCAAATAGACAGCGCTCCAGTCGAAGGCGGCTCCTTCGCCCATGGCTAAAGCTAATCCAATAAGAATCATCAAAAATAAATCCAGATTTGGCCGTACAAACGATGATCCGGCTTTTTCGCCCGTCTCTGTTCGGCTGCTCGACGGAATTTGTGACAGCAACGGCTGTAGCGCAAAGGTCAGTAACAAAACCAGCCCGGCCATAACAGCAATATGTACCGGGGGAGAGACGTGAAAGGAAATTATGGCTCCGGCAATTCCCGATCCAAAAAGCCCTCCCAAACTCCACATACCGTGACACGACGACATAATCACGATGCCTTGTTCCCGCTCTACGTTAGTTGCTGTGGTGTTCATTGCCACATTAATCAAGGCCGCGTTCAGGCCCATAAGAAACAGCCCAATAGCCAATACGGCCGGATTGGGCGCGTTAAGCGGAATACAAACGGCCAGAGCCAACCCCACCGCCGACCAGAAACAGGCGCGCGCTTCGCCGAGTTTAGCAATAATCCATCCCGTTAACGGGTTCATGACCAATAACCCGATAGGCATAGCAAAAAGTGTCAAACCCAGTTCGGCGTCGGAGAGATGCAGTTTTTCTTTAACATACGGAATGTGGGCTACCCAGCTACCAAACAAAATACTGTCGGAAGCAAATACCAGCCCGACAGCTAACGCCTGTTTATTTAAAAAGAAAGTCAGCAGGTTTTGTATAAACAGGTTCCGATGCGGTTTATTCAATGAGGCATGTGTATTCATAATGCAAAAATAGCCGGTTAGAGCCGGCTATTTTTAACAATCTATTATCCGTTACTAATGCTGAATTGATATTTTTAATACCAAAATTAATCATTCATTGTTAACGCCGTATTATTTTTAAGATGACCAACCATTGCCTTGCGTAGTTTCTCAACCTTCGGTAGCGACACACGCTGAATGTAAGGTTGGTCGGGATGAAGGTCGAAATAGTTTTGGTGATAGTTCTCCGCCGGATAGAAAACCGTAAGTGGCGTAACTTCGGTTACAACCGGATTCGGATAATGCTTCGACTCGTTGGTGCGTTTGATTGCCGCCTGAATTTCAGCTTTTTCGGCTGGTGTTCGATAAAAAGCCACCGACCGGTAATCGCGGCCGGTATCAGGTCCTTGGCGGTTTAGCGTCGTAGGATCGTGACCCGCAAAAAGGCGTCGAGCAGTTGAGGATAGCTAATTACTTTCGGATCATAATAAACCTGAACTGATTCGGCATGGCCAGTTTCATCGGTGCCAACCTGCTCATACGTTGGGTTTTTGACATTTCCCCCGGCATAACCGGAAATTACTTCCCGAACTCCTTTGAGCTGGTTCATACCTTCTTCCATTGCCCAAAAGCAGCCACCCGCAAAGGTTGCAACGGCTTCATCGGCTTTCGGAGCAGGAAGTTTAGCGGGCGCGTAGTCTTTCGATTGGCCTTGTGCACAACTTGCCATCAAGAGCAAACTGAGCGCCAATAAGTGAATTCGTTTCATGTTGTTTCTGCGAAGTATTATGTTACTATATAAACGATTGAAACCAGTTTACGGTTTCCGATTGTAAAGTTGTTACATAGAGATTCACCGAGAAAAGGGAGATAAGTAAGATCTTTGTGAATTTCCTTTTTCTCGTTGAATCTCTGTGTAATACCTATTTCGTCTTATGAAACTTCAATTTGAAAAAATAGAGCCCGAAGCCGGGAGCTCATTTCGGGTTATTCATGGTACGGAAGCAGAAACCTGTCGGGTCTATTGGCACTATCACCCGGAGTATGAAATCGTGTATATTCCATCCGGAAACGGTCAGCGACGTGTAGGCACAAACGTGTCACTTTACGAAGAGGGAGAGTTGGTTTTTATCGGTCCGAATCTTCCCCACCTTAATTTTAGCTACGGGAAAGAAGGGCAATACGAAGAAATCGTCGTACAAATGCGCGATGATTTTATGGGCGAATCTTTTCTACAGAAACCTGAACTGGCTACCGTTCGGCGGTTGTTTGAGCGAGCCCATACGGGTCTGACGTTTGGGTCTGGTACCAAGCATCATGTGGGACCGTGGTTGACTAAATTACCCAGCCAATCACCTTTTGAACGACTGCTGACATTACTGCAAATCTTACAACATTTGGCCGATGCGCCTGATGTTGAGCCGCTACACGCCGATGGTGTTCAATTCGATCTTAATCCGAAAGAGCAGGAACGCATTAACCGGGTTTGCCAGTATGTAGAACAACACTACGCCGAACCGGTAGATATTCATGCGGTAGCCGATCTCGCCAGCCTGACCGTTCCCGCGTTTTGCCGATATTTCAAGCGGATGACTCATCTGACGTTTACTGATTTCGTGAACGAATACCGCGTTAATCAGGCCCGGCGATTGCTGCACTCGGCCCGCACGGTGGCCGATGTAGGCTTTACGGTTGGGTTCAATAACCTCTCGCATTTCAATAAAACATTTCGGGCTGTAACGGGGCAAACACCAAGTGCGTATCGAAAAGCATTAATTGGATAACAAGCATAAAAAAACTCCCCAACCACGTAGATGTAGCTGGGGAGCAAAGATTGAGCGTAGTTACTTAAACGCCGGGATAACCTGGATTTTGTGTTTTCAGGTTCGGATTATTAAGCAACTCCTGTTTCCCAATCGGGAATAAAAGATGCTTTGCCTGCAATGCCTGGTTTGAGCTTTTGTTGATATGGCCAACGAAATCATCGAACCCATTAGTCGTTTCGTTATACACTTTCCGTAGGCGAACCATATCAAACCAAGTGAGTTGCTCATAGCATAACTCATGCCACCGTTCCCGCCAAACAGCTTCCCGGAAGGATGCCTGCGTGTAGGTTCCTAAGGCTGGAGTGACCAGAGCGGCACGGTCACGTATGCGTTTGAACGCGTCATAAGCGGCCTGAGTTGGCGCACCCACTTCGTTTTGCGCTTCGGCATACATCAACAGAACTTCAGCATACCGAATTTGGGGTACGTTCAGGTTGTTGTTTTTGGTTGGGGTGATACCTGGCGAACCATTGGCCGTGCGGTTAAAGTGCTTGAAAATGTAAGCAGCACCCAAATCAAACGGAGCGCCGGTACCATTGGTAAAGTAGGTGGTATAAAAGTACCCAACCTGATCTTTGGCCCGCAGGTCACCTGCTTCGTACGACTTATAAAACGCTGGTGTAGGAACCGTACTACCCGTGCCGCCTACGCCATTGGACGTAACAGGCTTAAAGTTTGGATACATATTATCCATCGGATTTCCCGCTACCAGCGTGTTATACTGAATCATGAATATATGCTCCACTCTGTTCTTGTTGCTCTCTTTATGCACATCCTCATACGTCGTAAACAGATTGATCGCTGTGGGATTGGCATTGGCGTAGGTGATTACTTCAAAAGATTTGTCGGCCGCTAATTTGTAGTATGCCGCACCTTTAGACAGTGGGAATCCAGCCATTGTCAGGTAAACCTTAGCTAACTGCGATTTCACGGCCGCCAAATTCACCCGTCCACTTACGTCCGTCCAGGCTAGTCCAGCCGCTTCGGCAGCCGTTAAGTCCTCAACAATTAATTTATATACGTCTTCCTGTTTGGCCCGAACTGGTAAAAAATCTTCGGAAGTTGCCGTTTGCGGCTTGGTAATCAGGGGAATATCACCCCATAGCCGAACGGCGTTGAAATACGCCCACGCCCGCAGAAATTTCGCTTCGCCCAGAATTTTGGTCTTCTGAGCCGCATCCATAGGCGTAATGCCCGGCACTTTATCAAGTAGCTGATTTGCCTGTGCAATAACCCGATACAGGCCGTTCCAGTAGTTAACGACGTGCTGGGTGTTGCCATCGTATACCAAACCGTACAAGTTGTTCAGGTCAGAGTTCTGCGCCGTTTCGGTGATGGACGTGCCGGTAGGGGCTTCGAGCATTTGCCAGTTCGACGAAAAAATGCCTGATCCATCGCCTATAAACCGCAGATTGTCATACACGGCCGCCAAGGCAGCTTCGGCATGGTCGGGGATGGTATAAAAGTTATCTGGCGTTAGGTTCGACGGGGCTTTTTCGACCAGAAAATTAGAGCAGCTAACTGGGCCAAGTAGTAGTGCTCCACTAAGCAACACTTTACCTACTTGTTTTATTATTGTATAATTCATTGTGAATTAGCGTTTTTGAATACAGTTGAATGGATTATAAACCAATCTGTAAGCCAACCATATAGGTTGTTGGTTTTGGATAGTTGTGCCAGATTTCGCCCTGCGAGAAAGCGCTGCTGTCATTGCCCTGGTTGGTAGGCGTTACTTCTGGATCGCCAATGATTTTGTTACTCACCAGCAAGAAGAAGTTTTGCGCTGTTGCGTACAATCTGAGTCGATTCATTTTGAGCCTGTTGGTTATTGCTGCGGGGAAAGTATAACCTAGCAACAGGTTTTTACCGCGCAGGAATGAACCATCATAGATCCAGTGGCTATCAACGTTGGTTACATAACCCGCCCGAGTTTCGCGTATTTCAGCAATGGGCGTATTCTGATTCGTTGGTGTCCAGGCGTTCAACACACTTTTGTAACTATTAGCAATTGAAACACGGTCTTCGCTTGAGTGGAAGTTCATCATCATGACATCGTTGCCTTGAGAGAACTGAAGTTCCAGCGTTAAGTCGATGTTTTTGTAACGCAATGAGTTGGTAAACGCTCCCCAGTATTTTGGGCTACCATTACCAATAATACTCCGGTCAGCATCGGTAATAGCTTTATCACCGTTTATATCCAGGTATTTCAAATCACCAGGTAGAATCGTCAAGCCATTCCGATAGCTGGTGAATTTAGCCGCTTCTTCCCGTTCAGCTTCACTCCAGGTCCCCAGGCGGGTAAGACCCCAGAACGATCCAACTGATTCGCCGATACGGATGATGTTCGTCTGGTTAATAAAGTTCGGTCCACCTACCCCGAAAATGTCAGACGGTGTAGCCAGCGACAACACTTTATTTCGGTTGAGAGAAATATTGAAGGTGCTGTTCCACTGGAAACCACCCCGGTCGATATTGACTGTATTTAAGCCAAATTCAAAACCTTGGTTCTGCATCGAACCTACGTTACGCCGAATAGTGGCATAGCCGCTGGTACGTGGTACCGGTGCATCAAGAAGCATGTCTGTAGTAAGACGGTAGTAATAATCGGCTTCAATGGTGATACGACCTTTGAATAAACCCAGTTCTACACCAACGTCACTTTGAGCCGTTTTCTCCCAGCGCAAATCCGGGTTAGCCAGACGGTTGATCCCCGTTCCGCCAAATTTGGCATCGTTGTAAACGGCAGCGTAGTTGGAACTTAGTAACGACAGAGATGAATAAGCCGGGATTTCTGAGTTACCCGTCAATCCATAACTGGTGCGCAGTTTCAGATTAGAAACAACCGAATTACCTTTTAGGAAGTTTTCTTCCGAAACACGCCAAGCCAACGCAGCCGAGGGGAAGAACGCAAATTTGTGGTTTTCACCAAACTTCGATGAACCATCAGCTCGTCCTGTAAAGGTGACTAAGTACTTATCTTTCAGGTTATAGTTGATCCGTCCGAAATAGGAGTTGAATGAATTTCGGTCTGCATATGAACTAACGGCTGGGAGTGTACTACCGGCGCCTAAATTATTGAAGGTAAAATAATCGGTTGCAAAGTTACGCACGCTGGCCCCTATGCCGAATCGATCTGTCGCCTGCCACGAAATACCCAACAGAGCCGTGATGCCATTATTGGCGTTAATCTGCTTGTTATAGGTCAGGTAGTTTTCCAGCGACCAGAATGTTGACCGGTTGTTGTTAGCCGAAGCGGTACCACTGGCACCAATATCCAAGGTACGGGTTTGCGACTGGTCAATTTCCTGTGTTTGAATGTTAGCACCCAAAACAGTCTTCATTTCCAGCCCTTTAGCGAAAGTGATGTTTGTGAATAAGCTGCCGAGTGTTGTTTGCGTGTTCTGAATGTATTTACGGTCCATAAGCCGGTGTACTGAGCTCATTGAGCCTTCGGCTTGTGGGTAGTCCCGGTTTTCAGCATACTTACCATCGGAGTAAGTTACCGGCAGGAAGGGAAAATCTTCAACAATCTGCCGGGCTACGGCGTCATTGATGTCTACCAGGTTCTCAGTCTGATTGTTATAGCTCAGCGTACCGCCAATTTTCAGCCACTTTTTCACCTGATCGTCAATGCTGAACCGGCCTGAATAGCGTTTCAGATACGATGTCTTGATAAGACCTTCATCGTCGCGAAAACCTAAAGATAGCGAATACTGTGTACGTTCATTACCACCACTAAAGCCTAACTGATGGCTTTGTGAAAGCTTGTTTTGCGATGATTCTTTGAACCAGTCGGTGTCGTACAGTGGGTTTAGATTGGCATCAAAAACACCCGGATGCATTGCACTGAAAGCTGTCCGTCTAACTTTTGGGTCCAGAATAGAGTATTTGCCCGACGCCCATCCGGTAGGATCATACTTGGCGATGTTGGCATACGCAAGGTCTTCTGTTGCCAGATATTCTTTGGCGTTTAACACCTGTGGCTTATTGGGTCCAATGGTATTTACGCTGAATGTTGCATCATACGTAACACGACTTTCGCCAGATTTCCCTTTTCTAGTCTGTACCAGAATAACACCATTTGCTCCTCTAGCTCCATAAATAGCCGTAGAGGAAGCATCTTTTAGTACTTCAACCGATACGATATCGCTGGGATTTATGTAGTCGATTGGTGAGCTGAATTGGTCACCATTACCCTGTGGAAGTAAAACACCATCCACTACGTACAGGGGATTGTTGGAGGAGTTGATCGAACTGAAACCCCGTATACGGATAGTAGTCCGTCCGCCTGGGCGACCGGAGTTTGTGTTAACCTGCACACCCGGCATCCGGCCCGATAGGGCCTGGCTCAGCGAAGGAGCAGGACGTTCCATAAGTTGAGCTTCTTTAACGCCCGAAACAGCGCCGGTAAGGTCAGACTTTTTGGACGTACCATAGCCAATAACGACAATTTCGTCAAGCACCTTGCTATCTGCCTGGAGTTTCACGTTGACTGACGTCTGATTGCCAAGGCGAACTTCCTGAGAAAGGTAGCCGACAAACGAGAACACGAGCGTAGAGCTACCATCGGGGACATCTAATTTATAGCGACCATCAGCGTCTGTAACGGTACCCCGTTGTGAGCCCTTCAGAAGAACACTTACACCTGGTAAGGCTTCGTCTTTTTCATCAGTAACCCGTCCAGTCAGGGCTCTATCGGCAATAGTAGTAGGGTGGTTTGAGAGTGAATTTCGGTCAGACGGTTTATTGGCGTAGGTAAAGCCAATACAGCATATAGCCAGCAGAAGTTGAGTACTGGATACCCTGAGTAGCCTGCCGAACAAAGATCGGGGAGGTAAGTGTTTTTCCATAAGGAGGTTACTTTGACGTAAAAGAATAGGTTAGAACAGTGAAAATAAGATCGTAACAAGATTCTTTTGGAGAAACTACCTAATGGATGATAACTACTCATGTAGATTAGAAAATAATTAAAAAAAGATTAAGGGGTTATTAAAAAATAATTCTGAGTTGGGATAGTACATAATAAAGTAATCTATGTAATGTATAAGCATCGCACTAAGCATACATTATTATACGTGCTGATTAGTAGCTAATTAAACGTTTTTTCTATAAGCAATTCTGATTCCATTAACGAAAAATGATTACTATACTGTTGGAAAGAGTGGGCGAGGAAAAGTATGTACAAGTAATTAACTAGTATACCTGTTCTACTGAAATTGACAATAACTCGCTGAATAACAGACGGTTACCAAATGGGTCGATAACCTCCATTGTGAGTGCATGCCAGGGAGCAGTTTCCAGACCGGGGCGATTGAATGGGTAATTTTTGGCAATTAATTCGGTATGATAAACCTGCAAGCTGTCGCATTCGACAAACACCTTTGCGCCGGGGCAACAGTCGCCGTGGTGTTCAGTCAGATGCAATACCAGATTATCCTTTGATATTTGCCAATATAAGGGCATACCGTCCTCAAATCGGTGCTGCCAATCGGAGTTGAAGCCTAACCAATTCATGTAGAATTGCTCAGCTTTAGCGATATCAAAAATGCGGAGAAGGGGAATGGCTTTCAGGAGCATAAGTAAGGTGAATTAATAGCGTAGCTCTTTTTTTGCATCGCTGAGGTTAAGTAAATACTCTCCCAGAATGCGTATTGGCTGGTCATCGGCAGGCGACCATCTTACGAAAAAGTAGTAACCGTCTGATCGGTGCGTTTCTAAAATCCACTCCGAACCATCAGAGCCAATTGAATTTCTGGACCCCAGGGGAGAAATGTACAACGCGTTTAGCTTGCTAATTAAATGCGTGAATTCTTGATAGTTGCTCTCCGTTA